>NZ_JAHHPN010000541.1:0-2135 GCF_024606325.1 Endozoicomonas sp. ONNA1 | reverse complement strand
GATCAGGCAGCTCGAAACCAATCTGTTTGATAATAATGCTCTGTATTATCATCGGTCCCTTGAAGCCGCAGCAGGCTCGGAACTGATTCTGCCAAAGTCTGGGCTACCTGAACCATTACCGGAAAACTGGCAGGTAGATGAACTGGCCGATGGCCGAAATGTCAGAGTCCGTTTTTCCGGCCTGCAGTCCCTGATGTTGCCTTCGACAAAGGTAGGCACTGTTAATGCCGCAGGTCAGTTGCCCAGCGGATTTGATCCTGCTGTTCTTTATCAGTCCAGAAATCATCCCCGCTCACTGGCTATGACGGTTTTTGGGGCGTCGGATGCCATGCGGTCCTCTGGTCTGGACTGGCTGCTCTTGAAAGAGAAATTGTCTCCCGAACAGATTGCTGTCTATTCAGGAAGTGCCATGAGCCAGCTCGACTATAACGGTTATGGCGGCATGCTCAAAGCCCGTTTGATGGGTAAGAGGGTGACTTCCAAGCAGTGCCCACTGGGCTTCGCTGAAATGTCCGCTGATTTTATTAACGCTTATATCCTGGGTTCACTGGGTAACACTGGCACCTCAATGGGAGCCTGTGCAACATTGCTTTATAACCTGCAGCTGGCGGTGAACGACATTCGTTCCGGTAAGCGCCGGGTAGTGATCGTTGGCAATAGTGAAGCGCCGCTTTTACCTGAAATCATGGATGGCTACAGCACCATGGGAGCTCTGGCTACGGACGATGCTTTGAGAAAGCTGGATGGTCTTGCCGAAGGTACCCCCCCTGACTGGCGTAATGCCTGTCGCCCTTTTGCAGAGAGTGCCGGTTTTACCATTGCGGAATCTTCCCAATACTTTATTTTGATGGATGATGAGCTGGTGCTTGACTCTGGTGCTGAAATTCTGGGCGCGGTGGCTGACGTTTTTGTGAACGCAGACGGCTATAAGAAGTCCATTTCATCTCCCGGCGCCGGAAACTACCTGACTGTTGCCAGAGCTGCTGCCCTGGGCAGGGCAATTTTGGGAGAAGACGCTATCAGACAGAGAAGTTTTGTTCAGGCTCATGGTACCGGCACCCCACAAAACCGGGTGACTGAATCCCATATTCTCAATGAAACGGCCCGCCATTTTGGTATGTATAACTGGCCCGTTACAGCCGTTAAGAGCTATCTGGGTCACTCTATTGGTGTGGCTGCTGGTGATCAGCTGATGTCAACACTGGGTGTCTGGCACCGGGGCATCATTCCCGGTATCCGAACGATTTCCGGTATTGCTGAAGACGTTCATCATTCACACCTCAACATCAGCATGGAACATAATGAGATGGGCCCATCACAGATGGCCATGTCGCTGATCAACGCCAAGGGTTTTGGGGGAAACAACGCTACGGCGCTGGTTCTGAGCCCTGATATAGCCCGAGATATGTTGAAAGCCAAACATGGCGAGCAGGCACTTTCATCCTGGCAGCATGGTTATGAAAGTACCTCCCATCGACAGGAAGAGTATGAGTCTGCGCAGCTTTCCGGTCAGCTAGAGCCTATTTATCAATTTGGTGAAGGGGTTCTCGGTGGAGACGATCTGGATTACAACGATCGACACATAAAAGTGCCCGGCTTTGGCCATGCGCTGAATCTGCAAGTGGATAATCCTTTCTGGTCTTTCTGATCCTCGATGATGTTGTCGGCTCCCGTTTGAGAAAACGTGGAGTTGATTTATGGTCTATTTTACGGGCATGCTCCTCGAAAGCTTTGCATCACTATCCGGGCTGATCACTAAGTTACGCATTCAGGCGGACTCAATCAGCCCACCGTGTCTCATTAAAGGGAGAAAGTCATAATGAGAGCCAGATTCAATCTGACCGGAATACTGAGTAGCGCTGTTGTGCTGACGGCCATGAGTGCCAATATGGTGACCGCGGATGAACAGGCAGGAAGAGTGGAAGTAGGCCATGCAAGCAGTACTCATTTAACCCTCTACCCAGACAAAGCTCTGGTTCGTCAACAGTTCAAAGTGCTTCCCGGACCGGAAGGGAAATTAGTCGTTGAGGGCATGGCCGATGACTGGGAAGATGATAGCCTGGAACTGGAATACATCGCAGACAAACAAGGTGTGGTTCCTGATAGCCTTATCTGGCACAGAGGGGGGGTTGGAT
>NZ_JAHHPN010000047.1:0-1630 GCF_024606325.1 Endozoicomonas sp. ONNA1 | reverse complement strand
GCTAAGCAGATGGTACTTAAGCAGTTCCTATCGGGTTACCATGTCGATGAGCTGTTAAGTTTGGGAGAGCGATTTAGTGAGGAAGTTATCCCGACCATGCTTCGGCCGGAGGGGATGGAAAAGCTTAGGTGGCACCAGCAGCAGGGACATGAGTGCGTGTTAGTAAGTGCATCGCTGGATATTTACTTGGAGTCCTGGGCCCGAAAAGAGAGACTTACAGCCGTTTTATGTACCTCCTTAAAAAAGAAGAATAACGGTGATGTTACGGGCGAGATTGAGGGGGAAAACTGTTATGGAGAAGAGAAGGTTCGAAGAATAAAGGGGTGGCACAAAGGAAAGCCTGCGAAGAATACGTACGCTTACGGAGACACCTCCGGAGACCTGCCCATGATCAAGTCAGCTCGACAGGGGTATCTTTGGACAAAGCAAGAAAACAGATTTGTTGCTAATCACCGGGCCAGTTGATCAGGCCCGGTGACAAAGTATTGGTAACGAGGTTTAGACCTCGCTGGCCAGAAGCCCCTCAAGAGCAGCAATGTAGTCTGCCACCAGCCGTTGTGCTAATTCCTGGCGTTCTGCCTCGCAGTAGCAGCGAAGTTCAGGCGCGTTTCCCGATGGTCTAAAGTGAATAATGTGCCCATTGTCCAGAGTGGCACGCAGGCCGTCTGTGGTGTCGATAGCGGCAATCTGTTTTTCCACCGCTAAATCCGCTCTGAGCTTGTCAGGAGTCTGTTCCCACGCTTGAATAAGCCTTTTGCTAAGCGTTGTCGGGAAGCTTTTGACACGATCGCTTGCGGTAAATCGCTCAGGCAGTTCGGCAACCAATTGTGAGGTGGTTTTATTCGCAGAGATTGCCGAGGTCAACACCACCACGGCCGGTAACAGAGCATCTCGTGTAGGCAGTTTATCAATGGTTGCAGATCCGACGGAGAGATTGGTTTGAAGAAGAAAACCTCCGTTTGCCTCGAATCCGGCAACTCTCCCGTGGCGAGTGGCAAGCGTCTCCATTTCTTCTATAACGAAAGGCGAGCCGATTTGAGTCCGAGCAACCTCCTCGAAAGCGCCAGTCAGCTCAATCGCCGTATTACAGCTCACAGGAACTGCCAAGGCCTCTACGCCTAGGCTTTTGGCGCAGAGAAGGCCTAGGATATCGCCCCGAAGCCATTCGCCGTTCTCGTCGGCCAACAGTGGCCGGTCTCCGTCTCCATCTGTTGAGAAAATAGCGTCCAGGTTATGGTCTTCCGCCCATTTCCGGCCTCGGGTCCGGTCTTCTTCAGAGACGGCTTCCGTGTCGATTGGAACAAAGGATTCTGTCCGTCCGAGAGACACAACCTCCGCCCCCAGCCGTTGCAGAATTTCTCTGCTGATTTCACGGCCGGCTGCAGAATGCTCGTAGAGACCAATCCGAAGGCCATGCAACGCGTCCGACGGATACATATCGGTGTACCGGCGAATGTAGCTGGCCCGTGCGTGATCGGACTCTTCTGGTAAAAAAGACTGGTAGGCTGGGAGTTCTTCATCCACGCTCAAGATAGCGGCTTCGTCCGGTTTACTGATCTCGCCGTCCGGGCGGTAAAACTTGATGCCGTTGCGATCGAAAGGAATGTGGCTGCCTGTGATCATGATGGAG
>NZ_JAHHPN010000540.1:0-1796 GCF_024606325.1 Endozoicomonas sp. ONNA1 | reverse complement strand
AAGAAAGCAGCTATGAGTACACGCTATCTGGCTGAAGTCCTTGCTGAGCAGGCACATTCATGATTTTGCCGTGGTTTGAAGCCAAACTTCCAACCTGTAGACGTCACTCCAAGCTTAGCCTCTTCTAAGAAAACCTTTCGACTGTTAATCCGGTGGTTATCACAAACGACAATTGGCATTGAATCAATGAGTGACAAATCAGTTTGTTGCCCCATACATTTCTTTTGAGATAAACGGTCAGTGCTATCAATGCCTTTTTCATGAGCTCCACAAAACGATCGTAAGAGACCAAATTTGGAAAGTAGTCTTATTTATCTCGAACAATGAGGTTCTGGTAATAAAGCTTGAAATCTCGAAAGGCACTCTGATGAAAACAAATGATGATGGTCATTATTTCACTGAGCGACAGTTTCGATATAACCGGCGACTTTTTGATATTAAAGAGAAGCTGTTTATTTCATTCTAGTTCAAAAGTCAGGCAGAAATCATCAACATCACAGAATACACTGGTCATAGACATGGGAGCCTCTGCTCAGCTATCTGAGGACCGTAACCGAAAGATAGTTAAATCACAGGGGCTTCTTTGTCTTTTTTACATCGAACTCACGTTAATTAGATATATTTCACTTCTTACTTCAAGAAGGACACGACATGGGCATAATTGGACGAACCTTGCATATGCTTTCCAGGCCGCACGGAATAGAAAAGATAGATAATCCTGGTCATAAATCATTTACAGAGCGCCTGAAGTATGACGAGGTGCCTCGAATGCAGTACGCTTATCCCGTGTATCGCGCGGCTATAGAGGCCCAGCGTCTGGGGATCAAGCGCATATCTGTGATTGAATTCGGCGTTTTCACCGGGCATGGGATGCAGGATCTTGAGTCTATCGCCGAGCAGGTTGAACCTGAAACGGGTGTAAAAATTGATGTTATAGGATTTGATTCCGGCAAGGGGATGCCTCCACCTGTGGATTACCGTGACATGCCCTATGTCTGGCAAGAAGGTTTTTTTTCCATCAACGTGGACGAGGTAAAAAAACATCTCCATCGTTCAGAGCTCATCCTCGGTGACGTTGGCGAAACCGTTCACGAGTTCATGAAGAAAGACAGGGCGCCGATCGGTTTCATCAGCTTTGACCTTGATTACTATTCTTCCACCGTCAGGGCCTTTGAGTTATTGAAATATCCAGACAAGCATTTCCTCCCGAGAACGTATTGCTATTTTGACGATATTGTGGGGGACGATTATGAGATTCACTGCGAGTGCGTAGGTGAGCTTCTGGCCATTAAGGAGTTCAACGAGGAAAACGAGAAAAGGGTATTATGCCCTATCCATAAGCTGAGGAATAAGCGTATTGTTCCTGCAGGATGGACCGAGCATATATATGTTTTTCACATTTTTGATCACCCGCTTTACTCCAAATATATTAATACGGACAAGGACTGGTAGCAGTGAAACATGTCGCGCGGTAACTAGTCCGCATTGCTTCCCGACAAATAGTATGTCCATAATAGCTTGTGATCTGCCGCTCCAAGTTCATTGCCGATTGCTCATCTCCTCGCTCTTGGGCAGCCCCGGTCAGCCACTCAGGGAAAAATCATGAAAACCCCTGAAATTATTGACCCGTAGCTTATATTTATTTTCTTTTTAATACTTCTATGGTCTTATACCTTTACATCAGGATAAGGCCTCAGAATGAATACTCACGATTTGATTTAACAACTCTCTATTATCAGTAACCCACGCCAAGCTTGGAAAGTCGGCCACAAGCTAACAGACATCCTTTTTCTGAC
>NZ_JAHHPN010000539.1:0-4174 GCF_024606325.1 Endozoicomonas sp. ONNA1 | reverse complement strand
ACCAATTTATTGCAACCGCAGTAGGACAGCCTTAAGTCCGACAGGCTGCTAGAGGAATTACCAGACAAAGCCTCATGAAAGGGCGGGTTTTACTTGTTCTTTTTATTCTTTAGAAATCGAAGTGCACGATTCTGGTCGACATCGTCAGGCTTGCGTTTTCGATGTGTTCTTTTGTGATTCACCAGGACTCTGAGATTCTCACAGAACTTCCCACATGACCTCTGATGGCCATTCTCCCCGACTATGGTCACGTCACAGATTTTTGGTCCGGTGTGGATTTGTGTTTTATGAGCTGACAGAGATTGAGCATTCTTGCAGACCGTCCCGCATGGTCGTTGTTGGTCATCTTCACCGACCACTGTCAGGTTGCAGGTTTTTTTCCCAGTGTGGTATCCGCCCTTGTGAGCCGACAGAAGCTGAGCATTCTTGTAAATCCTCCCGCATGGCTGCGCTATGCCATCCTCACCGACCACGATCATGTTACAGGTTCGTTGCCCTGTATGGCGTCCGCTTTTGTGAGACGACAGAGCTGAAACATTCTTACAGACCGCCCCGCATCGCTGCGGGTGACCATCCTTTCCGATCACTATCACATCACAGATTCTTGGCCCGGTGTGATCTTTTCTTTTGTGATTTGAAAGAAGTTGAGCATTCTTGAAGACCATCCCGCATGGCCGCGGCTGGCCATTCTCCCCGGGCACTTTTAAGTCACAGGTTTTTGGTGTGGTGTGGACTCTGCTTTTGTCATCCGACAGGGCTTTGGCACTCTTGCAGACCTTTTCGCAAAGTTGTGGCTGGCCATGCTCTCCGACCACTGTATAGTCACAGGTTAGTTGCCCACTGTTGTTTGAGACCTGCATTGCGGCTGTCAGGGAAAGCGATGGTTGGCTCTGACTCGATAGAGATGATTGAGTGGTTGTGTGTTGTGTTTCTGAATGGTTAAGTGAGAGGATAAAAGCGGCTTTTTCGAGAAGACAGCGCGAATCGAGTGACCCACTAATATCCGCAAAATCATTAGCGATGGAAGGCCAGTTCCCAGACATTGGCTCATCCTCATTAAGTGGCCAGACAGTGTCAGTTATGTTGGCGGCCTCTGTACTTAATGGGTTTGAGCCGACCCCGTCTAAGGCGACCCCGTCTAAGGCGACCCCGTCTAAGGCGACCCCGTCTCTATATATGCCGCCCTTGCCTGGGTCGTCATTAATGGTGCACGACTTTGGTTCAAATAGCGGGTCTGACCTGAATGAGAATTGCAGTTCATTCGATGGTTCGAAAAGTGAAATGTCTGGGGAATGTGTAGCTTTGTCAGGCTCAAAATGGCTTATGCAGCTTAGGCAGTTTTCATTCTTTAAATCGGTGCATGAGCTTTGTATGGGTATTGCTCCCGGTTGGGTGGTTTCTATTTCTGTCTTTGTTCCTGAAGTCGCTATCAGTGTATCGGACTGCTCGAATAGGGACTCAGTATCTCTTTTTCTATCAGACGATTGTCGTAAATTGCAAACACCATTACAGGGGTGGACGAAACAATTTAAACCCAAAGTATGTTTGTGTTGTTGAGAGCCTCTGTCACCATCGCCAGCGTCAGAATCCAGGAGACTAATGAAAGAGCCTGTGAGGTGGGAAGGGGCTTGTTGGGCTTGCTGCTCCGAAGATTTTGATGACTGGTATGGTGTTTGGTTATGCCCAGAGCCCAACACCATAGTGATCGCCGCAAACAGTTGCTTCCCTTGTGTCGTTATAGATGCCTCTTGTTGTTCGATCGGGTTTAAAAGCGGAAAATAGAAGCTCCAATAGCTTTTTAGAAGCCAGCCGACAGCGACCACAACTTCTGCAGGTATCCATGAATAAGGGCCGGAATTCAGGTGGCTGTCTCTGATGGTCAGGGTCAGTTCGAAACCAACCAATAGTTGAGTGGCGTAAAGCCATTGCCACGAAATTGATTTAATAATAGTCGTTTTTAATGTGTAACCGTAAGGTTTCTGTCGTTTGGTATCAGAAACCGAAACGGATCCTGTATAGCCGTTTGTGTCGATAATGTCTGACGGGTTGTCCGACAGTATATGTCGTTCACGCTTTCTAAAAAATCTCTGGTTTGGAGAAACACCATTCTTTTCAAACTCGACAACATAACGTTCAGTCAACGTTTGAGCCCGACAAGCGACAGACAGCGAAGATAGCAGCAACATTATCAGTATCGCAAAGAGTGAGTGTTTAATAATTCTTTCCTTGTTTTATGGTTGACAGAAAGGAAGGATAGACCAAGAAAATAAGTATGTTTTTCTGTCAAAACACAAATAGGGGCATCCGGGCAAAGTCCCTTCAAAAGGTTGCATCTATATCTATTCACTTTACGTTAAGGATTCGGGTTATCCTTTCGCCTCTCATCCAAAAGCTTGCGTTTTCGATGTCTTCTTTTGTGATCCGACAGGGCTCGAATATTCTTGCAGATCATCCCGCATGGCCGCCGCTGGTGATCCTCCCCGACCACAATCATGTCACAGGCTTGTGGCCCGGTGTGGCTTCTTCTTTTGTGATCCGATATGGCCTGTGAGCCCTTAAAGACCTTACCGCATGGCCGCGGCTTGCCATCATCCCCGACCACTGTTACATCACAGACTTTTTGCCCTGAGTGAATGTTTCTTTTGTGAACCGACAGGGTTCTGGTACTTATGAAGACTGCTCCGCATGGCCGAGGTTGACCATCCTTTCCGATCACTATCATGTCACAGGTTTTTTGCCCGCCGTGGGCAGGCATTTTGTGAAACGCCAGGACTGTGGCATTCTCGCAGACGGTTCCGGATCGTTGCGGCTGGCCATTCTTGCCGATCACTGTTGTGTCGCAGATTAGTTGCCCGGTAGGTGCAGTTGAACAGGTTGTCTCTGTACTCATTGAGTCTGAGGCAACCCCGTCTGAGGCGACCCCGTCTGAGGCGACCCCGTCTGAGGCCGTTCCGCATACAGCGTTGCGGCGATTGGCCGGGTTGTCATCAATGCCATGCGACTGTGACTCAAATAATTCGCCAAAAGCAGACTGGCGTTCCATACCAAAGAGATAATCCAACATATCGAAAGGCATTTGTTGAGAATCTTCAGTGTCTGAAGGGTCGAAATTAGCAATGCAACGAAGACATTGTCCATACGCGAGATGGGGGCATGAGCTTTCTAAGGAATTCAGTGACCATTCAGCGAGCTCTATGCTGTCGGGTGACGGTCTGAAACTACAAACCCCGTTGCATGGAAAGACGAAACAATTTAAACCCAAAGTATGTGACTGTTGTTGAGGGCCTTCGTTACCGTCGCCAGAGTCAGAATACAGTTGGCCAGTGAAAGAGCTTATAAGGGAGGGGGTTGTCTTTGGGGCCTGAAGCCCCGATGATTCTGATGGCTGTTGCGACTGTTGGTTAGCTGCAGAGTTTAACATGATGGTGATGGCCGCATGATCCCACTTTGTCAGAATAGGTGTTGTCACTTGTTCTTCAATCAGATTAAAGAGCGGTGAATCCGGGGGCCAATAGTTTTTTAAGAGCCAGCCGACTATGACAACCATTTCTACAAGTAGCCACGAATAGGAGGAGGGGCATAGAGGGGTATCTTTGGCAGTCAAGATTAGTTTGTGACCCACCAGCAGGTGGGTGGCGAAAAGCAACTGCCATGAAATCGATACGATAATGGTTGTTTTTACCCCGTAACTGTAAAGTTTATGTCGCTTATTTTCAGGCAGCGAGGCTGATTTTGAATAGCCGTCTGTGTCGACAACATCTGGCGGGTTACAGGGCAATTTATGTTGGTCAGGCTTTATAGAAAAGCTCTGGTTTGGAGAACCTGTTTTCTGGTCAAGCTCGACAACAAATCGGCTTGTTAATGGGTGAGCCTGGCAGACGAAGTAACACGTTAGTAGCAGCAATATCAGCAGTGCTATAAAGAGAGAGTGTTTAATCGTTCTATACTTGCGTTCATGTTTACAGAGAGGAAGGATAGATTAAGAAAATAAGAGTGTTTTTCTTTTAAAAACTTCTTTTAAAAACCGATGGTTGCACGCTGGGCAGCGTCCATGAAAAGGCTGGAACGCAAACTATTGACTTTACCCTATTGAGGACTAAAGCCATCATCCTCTTGGGGTCAGTCAACCTGTCCCGTATTGCCCGAACTATGGGGCGCGGTACCGAGATCGACT
>NZ_JAHHPN010000538.1:0-8996 GCF_024606325.1 Endozoicomonas sp. ONNA1 | reverse complement strand
CCCCAGACCACCACCAATGTTGATATGCCGAACCGGGACAGGAGCCAACTCACAGAGTCGTGCAGCCAGCTCAAATGTTTTCCCATGAGCATCAATCAACGCATCTGCATTCAGATTCTGTGATCCGGAAAAAATATGAAAACCATAGAAGTCCACTTTTCCGGTATCCAGCTCAGATAACATTTCAGGCATTAATTCAGCATCAATACCAAACTGCTTTGGGCCGCCAGCCATTTTCATGCCAGACGACTTAAGCTCAAAGTCTGGATTGACGCGAAAAGCTACTTTGGGCTTCAACTGCAGTTCAGAGGAAAGCTGATAAAGCCTTTCCAGTTCCAGGCTGGATTCGACATTAATCACTATGCTCGCAGCGACAGCCGCCCTGAGTTCTTCTACTTTTTTTGCTGGCCCGGCAAAGCTAATCGATTCAGGATCAACACCCGAACCGATAGCAACCATCATCTCCCTCTGGGAGGCCACATCCAGGCCATCCACCAGACCTGCCATATGATGAACAACGGCGGGCATTGGGTTGGCTTTGATCGCATAATGCATCTTTAAGTCAGAAGGCATCACCGTACGCAGAGACCGAACACGCTCAGTGAGAGACTTTCTGTCGTATATGTAACAAGGTGTTCCGCCCGCCATGGCAACCAGCTGATCAGCAGGACGACCTGCGACCTGAAGACGATTATTCTTAACTGAAATTCTCTGCAGACGATCGTGCTGCTTGCTCATTTATTTTCTCCGGATACAAACAGATTTTCGTACTCTGCAGCTAAGGTTTTTCGGTCAATTTTGCCGTTTGGATTTCTGGCTAAAGCACTTTGAGTAATCACCCGCAAAGGCACCATGTAGGTTGGCACGTGTTTTTGGAAATGTTTGATAACCGCTTTCTCTTCAACAGGCCCATCTGTCGCAGATACCACGACTAGCACGATAGCCTGACCCAGCCGGTGATGGGAAACACCAATAGCCGCTGCTTCAGCTACCATCCCGGATGTGTACATTAGCTCCTCAAGCTCACTGGGACTCACCCGGTAGCCCGACGTCTTGATCATGTCATCCTTGCGGCCAACAAAATACAAATAACCGTCTTCATCCCGGGTGACAATATCACCCGACCAGACAGCCAACTCAGGGGTTGGGATTTCCTGAATAGACAAAGGTACAGGTTTGAAACGCTCTCTGGTTCGTTCAGGGTCATTCCAATAACCGAGCGCCACCAGACTTCCCCGGTGAACCAGCTCACCCGGCTCATGGGGTTTACAGGGTAGCCCACTCTCATTGATGACCAGTAATTCAGCATTGGGAATAGCCCTGCCCATAGAGCCTGGACGATGATCCACGTCTTCAGGTGGCAAGTAGCTCGATCGAAAAGCTTCCGTCAAGCCATACATTAAATAAGGTGAAGCCTGTGGCATTTTATTTCTAAGCGCATCCAGTATTGACGATGGCATAGCCCCACCCGAATTCGTGAAATACCTCAGACTCACTGCCGCTTCTTCAGGCCAGCTCATTTCAGAAAGCTGCACCCAAAGAGGAGGCACCAGAGCCAGGCCGGTAATTTTCTGCTGAGCCACCTGTTTGATGATATCTACGGGCAGCAGATACTCCAGCAGGTAGCAGCTGGCACCGGAGGCAAAGGCAGTGGTTAATTGGCTGAAACCATAGTCAAAACTAAATGGCAATACACATAAAAGTCGATCCTGATGGGTATTCCCGAGATATTCAGAGACACTATACGCCCCGGCCACCATATTACGATGAGAAAGCACGACCCCCTTGGGCTTACCGGTACTTCCGGAGGTGTAGAGAATGGCCGCCATATCCATATCAATAGTGAGCGGTTGAGACCAAGTGTCCTCTTCCTTCAGGAAGTCTGGCCAGGCAATAACCCGAACACGACTTTTTTCCTCAGAGAACCCATCCACCAGAATGACATGGCTCAGATCGTGGCAATCAGTCAGGCTGGCCTCCATCTGCCTGAAGCGAGCCTTATTCGTGATCAGAACTCTGGCTTTACAATCCGTCAGAATATGCCGCACCTGAGGCGCTTTTAACACAGGATTGACCGGAACCATGACCCCACCGGCTGCCGTTGCTCCAAAATAACTGAAAACAGCCTCAGCGGTTTTTGGCAGATAAACAGCCACCCTCTCATGTCTGGATAGTCCCAGTCTCTGCAAGCCTGAGGCTACACTTTTTACGTGCAAGGCAACCGAAGCATAATCATACCACTGAGATTTCACCCCCAGAGCCTCATGCAGAGGTGCTTTTTCAGCCTGATCAAAGAGTAATTGATGTAACAGCTGGCTCATTCAGGAATCCGTAATACCTTTTCTGATCAGCTATTGTAACAAACAAGGATTTTGAAAAGCACGATGCAGAAAAGTAACCTTCGGCAACCGATCTGAGAGCTTGTCTCTATAGCTGACTTTCCCAAATCGATGATGATCACTGACCAATATTCAGGAACAAGTCAACCAGAGGCTCGTTAATATAATAATTGCTTCGCCCCATTTTCTGCTTAAGCAAAAAGCCCTTGCTGCACAGCTGATTCAGGTATTTGGTGGCGGTCAGTCGGCTAACATTCAGCTCTTTTTCAATAAACTCGATTTTCGTGTAAGGATGGCAGAACAAATGATTGAGCAGATCCTGACTGTAAATTTTAGGTAGTTCTTCACGCATTCTATGCTTTACAGCCTGCATCCGGGTTTTTATTTCATCAATCAGGGTTGTGGTCTCTTTTGACGTTTCTGATACGGCTTCAAGCATGAACAGTAACCAGCCTTCCCAATCCTGAAGGTCTCTCACTGCCTGTAACCGTGAGTAGTACTGAGCCTTGTTTCGAATAATATAACGGCTTAAATAGAGCACTGGCAGGTCCAGCAACTGCTGAGTGACCAGATAAAGTATATTGATGATTCGACCTGTTCGGCCATTCCCATCGTAAAATGGGTGAATACTTTCAAACTGGAAGTGAATAACCGCCATTTTCACCAACGGATCATTGTCTGAAAGCCCATGATCATTGAGATAAGCCACCAGGTTTGTCATAAGTGACTCAACCCTTTCCGGGTTTTGAGGAGGGGTATAAATAACTTCACCCGTGGAAGTGTTTTTTAGCTCGGTACCGGGCAATTTGCGTAAGCCTGCCCGGTTTTCTTCCAGTGTTTGCTGAATATCGAGAATATCCTGAAAGCGAAGCATTCCTGTTTTTCTGACGGTATCGAAGCCACGGCTCAGTGCCCTGGAGTAGCTTTTAACTTCTTTGGTTGCCGGGCTGTAGGGTAGCACTGTCAGGTTGTTTTTAAACAGTTCATCATGAGTTGTGACAATATTCTCCACCTCTGAGCTGTCTTTGGCTTCCTGAAGCGTCAGGGTGCTGATCAAGATGGTTTCGTTGGGAATAGAGCGTACTACTCCTTTAAGTTCTGCCAGATGCCGGTGGGCTAAAGCCAGTTTTTTTAATACCCGGCGTGTTTCCAGCTCATTTTCCCGGGGCAGGGGTAGATCAGTTGGTTGGTAAGGGGTCACAGTGACTCACAACATGTATAGGAAAGTGCCATTTTCTATACAGGTTATCAGAACATGTATAGAAAACCGATATTTACTATACACATTCGTTGAATCCATATAGAGGAACAGCACTTCTCATTATGTCATAAAATAAATGACAATAGCGTAAACAACCGCATTACAGAAATTACAGTTTACCCGATGTTCGACCCAGGCGTTTCGGAAACAGGATTCATGCTTTGCCTGACCATTTTTTCAAGCCGGTTAAGCTCACTCACAATATCAGGTTCCCCTTCATTCTGATCCCTGAGTTCAGCAATTTTATGCAGGGGATTGACGCCTGCGAACTGCGGATCAACCAGATTCTCGCTGATCTGATTACCGGACCGATGGCCATAGGCAAGCTTCAGTTTATTAACCAGTTCCCTGACCTTCGGGGCCTTATAATCCTCCAGCTCCAAGCCAGCAATGACAGCAGAAAATCCTTCCGCTTCCCGATAGATAACCGACACCGGCAAATGGTCAGATAACCCGCTTTCCAGATCATTATTAACATCGAGCCCCAGTTGCCGTATTTCTGTATGGGATGCCCATTTTTTTTCAGTGTCCCCATGAACCATCTGGAAGTCATAAATACACTGCCTTGCCACCTCGGGATGATCTTTCCAGCGCCTGCTACCCCATGGTTGATGCATTCTGTTTCCGGCGCCAAGATACCATGTTCCATCGGGCTCCCGACGATCTTCCGGCTCGATGCTTGCCTGGTCACTGTTGACAAAAAATGACTCGCTGCGGTCAACCAGCCGGGTATCATTTTCTTCATCATGGGTATCGTAGTAACTGTTAGAGAAACCTGTTCCCAGTGCCATCATGGCATTTTCGAACTCTGAGTTTTTACTCACCCTACCCTGCTCGTCTGACCGGGCACTGTTCAGATCTCCCATCAGGAAGGTGCCATGGTGGTGTATGTTATTACGCCTGTCGTTATCGCTATCCTCCTGAACCCAAGCTCTTATCTGAAGCAGCTCGTTATAGCGAATCGCCTCATAGGTTTGACCATCCTTGGCCTGAAGGTGGGTATTATAAACAACGGCCGTTTTATCGTTGCCGAGATCCAGCACGATCCGCAGCAAGCCTTTATTGGCCAGCTGGTCTTCTGCTGCCAGATCAGAGAAAGGCCGGAATGTTGCCTCCTTTACGGGATATTTGCTGGCAATGGCCAGACCACTGCTCAATCCGGTTTCCCGGGGCGCAACACTGTGAACAATATGGTGGTAGTGGCCACTGAGATCCTTACAGAGCTGCTTCGTCGCCTGCTGGTCAAACGCCTCCTGGAAGCAGACAACATCCGGAGTAGCATCAGGATTTCGGGTTAATGCTTCGGCAATCTCATGACTACGCTGCTGTGATGAGCGCAGGTCGTTCAGGTTACGGATAAACGACGGCATCAGGCCAGTGTTGTAGGTCATCAAATGCAGGCCCCGCTCAGGATTATAAATGGCGGGTGGAACGGTAGACTGAATCAGGGAAATTTCGTTCCTGAACAGATTGCCGATCATGCGCAGAGAGAACCCCAATGCTCCCAATGCCAATGAGGGTACCAGAAATAGCGTAACGGCAGTCGCCCGGGCTACCTTCCTGGCCCACAGTGGTACATTTTGCTTCCGTTTCTCACCTTCGGCAGGCGTGTTGCTTTTGCCTGGCCGGTCATGGGCGAACAGCTTTGTTGCCGAATTGGCGACCAGTGAAACCGGTCGGGACAGAAACCGACCAACGTAGTGGCAACCACGACCAAAGCGGTTGTGAGAATAAACATAGTCATTATCTCTGGGCAGATAATGGGTCTGTGCTTTAGATGGTTGAACTGCAGGCATACAGTTTCCTCTGGTTTGTCTGCTGCTTATATCGGCATCGACAATTACTCTTATCACTTAAAGGCTTTCGCACCGTTTTTTTCTGTGAGCTGCTTGCGCCAACTAAAAAATGCCACTCCCGGGTATTTTTTAAACCAGAGACAATGAGACGGGAATTACATGACGATCAGCACTGATTTTTGCGACTGGGTTGTGACTTGAATATGATCCGGCCCAGCGGAAGCTGCAGAATAAATCACTCCTCAGATCAATGATCTATCTGTTATACTCTCGCTCCATCAGATTGTCTGAGCCAGTGAGCAAAAAAAACGTTCTATGCAGCCTGACTTTGAGCACGATGTTTCCCAACTTGAAAACAATATCCTTCCTGACAACTGGGAGTGGATCAGCTGTTCCAAACAGGCCAGAATGGCACGCTATATCGGCACTCCTGGCTGCTACTTCAAAGAGTTCATACCCAAGAGCAACCTGGAAATTCTTAAGTCCAAAATCAGGGGCACTCGTTGTGAAGTTTGGGTGAAACAGGCCAGAATTGCAGTGGATGCGGGGTTTGAAATTCCGGAAATATTGGCATCCGGAGTGCTCAAAAATAAGAATCACTACTTAATTACTGCAGCGGGTCCTAATGGCTCTGCCTCTGAATATCTGGTCAAAAAACCTGAAAATGATGAGCCCATGCGTCAAGCATGGATCAAGGCTTTTGGCCACTATATTGGTCAGATGCACAAAGCAGGTATTGTTCATGGAGACCTGCGCGCAGGCAATATTTTGATGGAACCGAGCCTGCCTCCACGTTTCGTTATGATCGATATTGAACGCAACAGTTTCCACTCAGAAGTGCCTCTTTCACTGGTGAAAAAGAATCTGGTCCAGTTGATTAAGAGAATATCCTTCAAACATTTTACCGCTAAGGATAGAGTGCTTTTTTTCAGGCACTATAACCTTGCTTATAAGCGATTTGATAAAAAGGCTCAGAAGGCACTCGCCTTTGAAGTGATCAGGCTTGTGAAAAAACAAAATCTTTGGGGCGGTGGCAGGAATGCATAGAAGTATATGCCTTCCGTCCTTGAGAAACTGGTTTATCATTCTGACTGTTACTTTGGAGCCTGTGTTAACTCCACTTTGAAATGCAATAACTCCGGCCAAACCAAGCCGGAGAATCCCCTGGATCTTGCTATTCCAGATCGCTCGACAATCGTGAACCTTCGTCATCTGTCTAGAAAGCATCATCTCGAACAAAACATCTACGCACACATGCAAGTAAAAACACCAAAAACCAAAGATAATACCGACGACTCTGGCATTGTTTACACAGCCTCTACCAATCGAAATTACATTAATACCTATTGAAGCCAAAAATGCAGCATATATAATTCTGCCATAGCATCTCGTGCGGTAGCCACGTCGAAATTCCGAAAAAACCAGACGAAATCACGGAGAAATCATGAAAGCCCGTGAATCCAGTAATCTGTAGCTTATATTTGTTTTCTTACTCATACGTCTGTCACCTTATGCCTGTAACATCAGGATATGACCTCAGCACGAGTGCTCAGGATTTGATTTCAAAAATCTCTATTATTAGTCTCCCATATCAAGCAGGGAATATGTCGCATCAGGAATAAACTTCACTGGAAGCTTGATATTTCGATGAGAAAAGATGAGTGTCAAATTAGAAGAAATGATGATGCAGAAGTCTTGGCAGGATTTGATCAAATTGCAGTCATACTGCTAAACAATACGGAAACCTTCAAAAGAGTCCTGAAGAGTACACAAGACAGCCAATGTGTACACGCTACCTTACTAAAGCCCATGCCAGGCCAACACTTTCATGATTTTGCCGTGATCTCAAATGAGATGTTGCAATCTCACGGTTGTAAAAAAGTCAGAGACTCTCAACTTGCCTTTTATTCCTGGTGTTGCCACACCTTCTGAAATTGAAACCGCACATGAAAAAGGTTACAAGCTGCTTAAGCTTTTCCCTGCCAAGGTTCTCGGGGGAGAAACACAGATTACTATAGCTTATATATTCATTTTTATAAGAAAAGACCAATTAATGAAGCTAATCAGCCTCCCCAATCTCTTTATTAAAAAATAATCCAACACATAGACAGAATTGATCCACCATGAAAACAAAGAACTCATCAATTAATATCTTCTTCATTAACTCATCATTCCAGTTAGTTAGTTCAATACTGATTTCCAAAGACACTGATTCTTTTTTCTTCTGTTTTAAGAAGCAGAATTACGAAGCAGCAAAAGACTATGGTTTAAAAAATGTTTTTCTTCTCAAATATCGAGAAGCTTCAATATTTGCAAGAAAGCTATCTACCCGAGAAAACATTAAATTCATTTTTTCAATAATTAAAAGCAACAACCCAGAATCTATAAATTTCCATTCAACTTCAATATCCAGCACAAGATACAATTATTTCATTGCCGCCTCAAAGAAGCAATTTCCAGGAAAGAAAGTCACATTTAATATAATACCTGACGGAACTCTTAACCTGATAATTCATCCTCTTTCAAAAAACAAGTTAGAACGAGTAAGCAAAAGAAAGAAATCTCTTATTGATAAAGCGATCGGTCTAAAGTACACGCCTTTTAAAGAAGACAGACATGGGATGCTGAGCAACAAGGTATCCCATATTTATACCATTCCGGGAACCTCAGAAAACTTACCAGCAGAGAAGACAAAAGACCTCCCACCCTTTACAACAGAATTTTCAATATCACGCAACAATCAAGAAACTAAGTCTGCACTCATCATCGGTCAACCTCTAACCAACTCGGGCATTACAGATGAAGCTGCCTCAAAAGCTATTAACCAGAACCTTCTTAGTTATCTATGCTCGGAAAATATAAAAGATATACTATTTATCCCGCACCCAACAAACAGGCATGATAAAAAAATAGAGTTTTGTTCCAAAAGTTTTAAAATATACTCAGGTTCATCACCCATTGAGTTGCTAATGATAAAAAATCAATATGATTATATCATTGGTTTTTCCAGCACAGCCTTGATCACAGCCAAACTTATTTATGGAAATAGCAACAAAATAATCAGTATTGGAAATGATTTATTTAACTACAAAGAACACCCCATGCTTAAAAAAATAGTTTCTCATTTTCAAGAGATAGGCGTGGACTGTATGCCTTTAACTCATTAGTGTTAAGTGAGGAGTACTCTAGAGATAGTTTATTCCTCACTCTGTGGCCAACGTCAACACATCAAACCCATCCTCCCTAATGGAGTCTGAGAAAATTGTTATCACATGCAGACTCATCTCTGACAAGTCCTTATTCTGCTCAATGACATAGGGCACTACTTTGCCGGCTACCTCGCGAGCCTCTGCAGGGGACAATTTCGAGACAAAGCTTGATAAGAAAAGGTTAATAGGTGTCCGATAGCAGGTATTCTGCAAGCCCATTAACTCATCGTGCAACACACTCATTCACTGGCAAAGCACCTCAAAACCTCTCTTGGCTGGCATCAATCCCGTATTTACCTCGTTGTGCTGGTTATTTTTGGCCTCATCCAGATGGGCTCAGTCAACCTGTCCCGTATTGCCCGAACTATGGGGCGCGGTACCGAGATCGACT
>NZ_JAHHPN010000537.1:0-2410 GCF_024606325.1 Endozoicomonas sp. ONNA1 | reverse complement strand
AATGGTCGTTCTCCCATGCAGAAAGTATTCCTTACTTCTACACTCTGGGTGCCTTGTACAAGAGGCAACAGGGCGATGATCAGAAAGTTCATGGTCATGATCAGAGCAATGCCCCTCAATCGGGGTCTCTATCTGCAACCATAACCCACTGACAGCTATGAGCCATTAAAAGCTGCTTCCTCATCTGGCTTAGTTATCACTTTTTCGGGTAATAGAAGTACTCGGCTCTGGGTAGTAAAATGACAAATGCCCGCCCCAATGCATTAAGCCTTGCTGTGGTCGTTGCAATCAGCTCCTCCATCATTGGTACTCAGGCTCTGGCGGATCGCAGGCTACAGACAAAGTCTTTCGATATTCAGGGCAATAAACATGTGGAGTTTACCTCGAGTGAGGTCATGGTTCAGCCAACTTTAGGTGATGACCAGCAGCCAATACCGAAATCTTTTACAACCACTTACCCTGATCGTACTCAAGTCAGAGCAGACTATGGCGTTCCTTCGGAAGGCTTTACAGACATTCTTTCTGGCATCAAGGGTGGCGTTTCCAGTGTTGATCTGTTTGAAACCGACGACAATGACTTTGCCCGGAAGTACACCAAAGTCCTGAAAGTCGGTAATGAAGGGATCTTCAGGTTCACCCATAACCTTGCAGAAAAAAAACTGGTCATTGAAGTCAGAGACGGAATGACCGATCAGGATTCCATTGAGGCTATTCGAAATCAATCTGGTGACATCCAACCATTAGATCCGTTAACAAAAATCGCCAGACCCGAACAACTGGCCGGATTACTGAAGGGTGCCAATGAAAGAGCAGGAAACCTTGGTGAAGTTGATAACTATGTCGCCCTTGCCACCGTTTCAGTAGACGAAGTTGAAGTGAATGGGCGCACCTTCATGCGTCTTGTCGCTGCTGCCGATGAGCCTCCCGAGTTACAGCGTCTTGGTCAATCACTCTTTATCAATGATGAAGCGCTTCTGGCGGCAGCCACCTCTGCCTATACGCAGGTTCATGTTCTGAAAGACGATTTACAACAGAAAGCTCTGAACGAGCTGTTGTCCTGTCATAAACCCGTCGGCTATGTTGTTCACGTCGGGGATGAGACACAGATTTATCCTCTGCCTGCGGGTTATCCAAAGCTGGAAGTGGATCAGGTTTCGGGGGAAATGATTGTTTTCCGTCGTCAGAAACAGAATCCCACCGATATTGCCTTTGTGGAAAGCCACTATGATCTCTGGAAACAATTTAAAGACCACAGGACACAGGTTAATACCGCAGATGCCGCAAAAGCTCGCAACGCTCATGCGGCGGCAGTACTGGGTATGAATGACTGGGATGATACCTGGTCACTGGAAGAACAAGCCAGACTCCTCAGAAAGAAAATTGATGAAATGAACCGATCGGTGGCCGCAACATTTACCGGAACAGAGGTGACTCCGGAGCAGGCTGTAAAAAATATACTGGCAGTGATTGAAGGCCAGTTCGGCATTGTTTCAGACAATGAAAACGATCTGGGTGGCCGCTCTGAGTTCGTTCTACAGCATCTGCGGCAACAGGCAGAACAGACCGATGAGATATTCCGGGATAAACTGACGATAATCGAAGGTCAGCTCGGTCTGCCTGCCAATAAAAAAGATGACCCGAAAGCCCGTCATGAGATGATTCGAATGCACCTTTGGCTGAATTTGGCCAAGGTGGGTCAACAGCCATATTTTCAGCGTCAATATCAACAAAAGCTGGAAGCAAAGAAAAACTGTTTACAGAAATTTCAGCACATGGTCAATCTACTTCCAACGATTGACAAACACCTTCGCGATTCTGTGGCAGAAGCAAGAGTCTATATCAACACACAACTGGGAGCGGAGCTTGGTATTGATAACCGGGACGATACCCAGCCATTGGAAGAACAAGAAAGAATCATCAGGGAGAAAATTCTTGAAATCAAAAGAACTCTTGACGAAAAAGATGCTACAACAACACAGCCATGGCAAGAAGCTGTAAAAGCAAGACTGGCACCCATTGAAAGCAGGTTAGGTATTACTCTGAACCATGAAGATGATCTGGATACCTGCTATCAGTCCATTCAACAACAGCTGCAACAAAAGGTAGAACTCAACAATGTGGTCATCCAGAACTCACTGACTAACTTCGAAAGTATACTCGGTCTGGTCTCAGATAACAGAAAGAATCCGGAAGTCCGTCGACAGGCCATTCAGCAACACCTCAAACGACAGCAAGCCTGGGTCGCTCAACAGCTTCTTCAGCATGAGGACTCCAGAACAGATGCTGAAATAAAAGCTCGTTATGCAACCATTGCCGCTCATTTAAACATTCAGAATTTTGATAGCAATAAAAATATTGACGCTCAACAGGAACACCTGCTGCAAACATTTAAGACAATGAAAGCCCGGGA
>NZ_JAHHPN010000536.1:0-4329 GCF_024606325.1 Endozoicomonas sp. ONNA1 | reverse complement strand
GACAGCGAAATCAACACCAGCCTCTGGCCCGGAAAAGATCAAAATGCCGAAAACATATGTTAAAGTGGCCTCAACTTGAGACTCTATGACTGCTTCGGGCTCAGCGTTCACTGGTTAACACCAGCATTAATATAGACTAATGTTTCAGTTTTATCGGCCGGCACCTCAGGATCGACCACCTGAATTTTTCTTATCGGCTTTTTTCATTCCAGCTTGGGCTTTACCCGGTGCCATCGCCAATAGGAGAAAGGATGACAAGTTCACAATTTATACTAGGCTGGGCAGCCTACCTGGCAGGTGCAACGGGTTGTCTGGTGTCCCTGATTATGATTACGGGAAGACTGCCGGTCCGCTTCAGGCGTTTATTATGTTTAACAACCGCCGTCCTGCTTTATACACCCTGGTGGTTAACCAGAGGTTCCGATCTGCTTTCTCCTGCACTGTTGACGATGGTATACGATGGCATGACCCACGGCTTTGAAACCATGACCAGAGCAGGACTGATCACTGCGATCACCGCTGGGTCGGCGGCTCTGGTTGCCATTATTCTGCCGGTAAAAAAAACAGGTAAAGACAAGAAAACAAATGAACAAGCACCAGAGCCTTCTGGCAACCGGAAACAATCCAAAAGGCAGGAACCCACCTGTTGATCAAATTTCGTGCCCCCTGGGACGGAAAGTGCGAAGAAACAATAAGAACGGACCGTTGAAATGTGTGAACTGCTGGGCATGAGTGCCAATACACCAACCGATATCTGCTTCAGTTTCAGTGGTTTGATGCAGAGAGGTGGACGCACCGGTCCCCACAGTGATGGCTGGGGTATCGTCTTTTATGAGGGAGCGGGGGTCCGTGAATTTCGAGACCCCCATCCCAGCTGTAAGTCAGAAATTGCCAGGCTGGTCAGGAATTATCCGATCAAGAGCGATATTGTGATCAGCCATATCCGTCAGGCGAATGCCGGACGGGTTGCTCTGGAAAACACCCACCCTTTTACCCGGGAGTTCTGGGGACGAAACTGGACCTTTGCTCATAATGGCCAGCTTAAAGGCATCAAGAAAAAACCGCTTTGCTATTACCGTCCCGTAGGCACCACTGACAGCGAATATGCCTTTTGTTGGCTAATGTGCAAGCTCAGGGAACGCTTTCCCAGCCCCCCTGCCCGGGCTGCAACACTGCATCGCTATATCCACAAGCTGGCACTGGAACTAAGAGAGCTGGGAGTGTTCAATATGTTGTTAACGGATTCAAAACACCTTTATTGTTTCTGCTCAACCAAACTAAGCTGGATCACCCGGAAGGCGCCTTTTGAAAAAGCGACTTTGAAGGATGATACGTTGAGTGTTGATTTTAAGCAGGTGACAACAAAAAACGATGTTGTCACCGTAGTCGCCACCGAACCCCTGACCACCAACGAGAACTGGAACATTATGAAATCCGGAGAGTTCATTGCGTTCCGGAAAGGCCAGGTTCATTACCACCATGAGTGAATCAATGACCCGGATCTCCCCATCACGGATCCGGATAGGGATTTATTCATGAATATCGCTCCAGCGAACTTCTCCGGAGCGAATTCTCTGTGCCGACATGTAATACACCAGTTGACCTGCCCTGACTCGCTGTTCACCATTGGGGTTAAGAACCAGATCATCACCGGTAGCCGTTTCAGCGACTCCCAGAACAATAGCTTCATGCTGTTTCTTCATAAATTCCAGCAATCGATTGAAACTCACTCCACCAAAGTCTTCAGGGACTTTAACACTGTATTGTGTCGGACCAATCAGTGTTGACAGCAACTGTCCCTGGATGCGAGATGAACCAGGGTCCTGGGCTGATCGCACCAGCATTTCCATGGAAACACTGGTATGGCATTCCACTTGCGGACAATGGGACTTGAGCAGTTTTACCATATGTTCCCGTTCGAACCAGGCCACGATATGGGCGGATTTGGTCAGTGCCGTCACGGTCAGACAACTAGTCAGTGTCTTGTCATCGTTGGAACGGTAGATGATGACCCGGTCGGCGGCGGTCACTCCTGCCCGGCTGAGCAGCTCATAATCACTCAAACTCTTACCCTGAATGAACAACACCTGATCAGGAAAAGGGTTATCCATTTCTTCTGTGGCACAGAGTACCACCTTACGGTCTTCTCTGCGGATATCCCCAAAAATTAGTTTAATCATTTTGGCTGTCCTTTCGGGATGCCAGCCCAGAATCACGATATGCCCGGTCAATGTTGAATAATCGCCTTTCCCCTTCATGTCCTTTCTCCATAGTTCAACAAAAAATGAAGACAGTTTGCCGAGAAAACCGGCAAAAACCACTAAGCCGCCCGGCATGACCAAGAGTGAAGCAACCATTTTTCCGCCCGATGTCTGTGGGCTGAAATCACCATAACCCACCGTAGTCGCCGTTGTCACAAAATAATAAAACCAGGTCTCCGGAGCACTCAGTTCGGCTTCTCCGGACAGAAACATTAACAACCAGCTGCCAAGAAATAGCAGTAGCAAAAGAACAAGCAGAGCTAGCCAGCTCAACTTCATCAGATTCTGACTAATAAAATGCAGGCTTGTCTTCAGCATTCCCAATGCCTGTCCTCCATGTTCAGCTACGTCTATCGATCAGAAGTGTCATCCCCTCTGTGCCGGTGACGATCACTGAGCAGCCTTTCTCAAGATCTCCGGGCGCTTTCACGGACCAAAGGGTATCACCTATCCGGATCTTCCCTTGTCCGCCTGGCAGGTCATTTTCCAGAACCAGCACCCGACCGATCAATTGGGCAGAACGCTGGTTCAGCTGAGGGTAATCACTTTTTTCATTCACCCGGCGGAAAAACTTCCAGTAAGCCACTGTAAAGACCAGGCTGCCCAGTGCAAACCAGACCAACTGCCAGGCCCAGCTTGTTTCAGGTAGCTGCCATACTATCGCTGCCAATAATAAAGCCGCTGCAGCACTGCCCAGAAGGAAGCCACCTGCCCCAAGAGCTTCCAGCCCCAGGCACAGAAACATAACGATCAGCCAGTGCCAGGGTTGAAGAGTGTTCAGAAAGTTCATTGATCAATCAGATCCTCTCAGGGTGTTTTCTTCAAGTCATCCACGAGTTCTTTAATACCCGCCAGCGAACCAATCACATTACCAGCTTCAAGCGGCATCATGATGGTCTTGCTGTTCTCCGCAGCAGCAACAGATTGCAATGCATCCACGTATTTTTGCGCAACAAAATAATTAATAGCCCGGGCGTCCCCGTTAGTAATAGCCTGGGAAACCACCTCAGTTGCCCGTGCTTCCGCCTCCGCCAGTCTTTCTCTGGCTTCAGCTTCTCTCTTGGCTGCTTCCAGTTCTCCTTCTGCTTGCAGAATCTGAGCCTGCTTTTCACCCTCTGCGACCTTAATAGCAGCTTCCCGGCTGCCCTCTGCTTCGAGTATTTGAGCCCTTTTCTCACGCTCCGCTTTCATCTGGCGAGCCATCGACTCCACAAGATCACCCGGAGGAGCAATATCCCGAATCTCGATTCGAGTCACTTTCACCCCCCAGGGACTGGTGGCTTCATCAACCTTGACCAGCAGCATGTTGTTGATACGGTCACGGTTGGACAGCATCTCATCCAGTTCCATAGACCCGAGAACAGCACGAATGTTTGTCATCACCAGATTTTGCATCGCCCGATAGAGTTCATTGACCTCATAGGACGCACGAACGGCATCCTGCACCTGGTAAAAGCAAACGGCGTCTGTCGTTACCTGAGCATTATCGGAAGAGATAATTTCCTGTGAAGGTATATCAAGAACCTGCTCCATCATATTGATTTTCTTACCAACCCTATCAACGATAGGCACTATGACGTGCAGACCGGGAGAAAGTGTTCGGGTGTACTTACCGAAACGTTCTACAGTGTAATGAAAGCCCTGTGGAACCATTCTGACACCAGTACCAATCAGCACAGCGATCAGAACTACCAGTGCAATGGCTGTAAACTCAAAACCCATTTAGTCGCTCCTTCACCTGAAAAGTATGATCAATCCAGCAAACAGTCTGACAGAAAAAATCAGCAATGTCCTAAATCTGTCGTTCTCTCAAAGGACAGAGAGATCCTTGATCGATGCCATCGCCGATCAGACAAAATATAAAATAAGTATTCACAGCAGCTACAAACCTCGTTAGAGTGCTGACAGAACTCTAACATCAAGAAATCCGATTGTGATCATGAAATTCGATTCTACCGACAGTTATATCGCAACCAGTGAACTGAAAACCGCTGTGAATGCCGCCATTGCCCTGCAACGTCCTCTGCTGATCAAGGGCGAACCCGGAACCGGAAAAACCATGCTCGCA
>NZ_JAHHPN010000535.1:0-18832 GCF_024606325.1 Endozoicomonas sp. ONNA1 | reverse complement strand
ATGGGATTCCTGCTTTTGCTCGGCAATGATCAGGTAGTAGCTTTCTGATGTATTCAGATCGGAGGTTTGCAGGTAGCGGCCCCTATCCACAATCTTTTGGTTGAAGCTATCGAGGGCACTGGAGTGACTCCAGAGGCCTTCTGGTCAGGTTTTGAGCGTGTTTTGGATGAGTGCGTCGTTGAAAACAGGGCTCTGCTGCAGAGGCGAGAAGCTCTGCAAAATCAAATTGATCAGTGGCACAAAGAGCATAAGCAGCAGCCACATGATCCTTCTGCCTATAAACAGTTTTTGTTGGAAATTGGATATCTACAATCTGAAGGCGGAGACTTTGAGATTGCGACGGAAAATGTTGATACAGAAATTGCATCTCAGGCCGGACCTCAGCTGGTTGTTCCAGTGATGAATGCTCGTTTTGCCCTGAATGCAGCGAACGCCCGTTGGGGAAGCCTTTACGACGCGCTGTATGGTACCGATGCTATTCCGGAAAATGATGGTGCTGAACGCGGCAAGGCCTACAACCCCGTCCGGGGGCAGAAGGTCATTGCTTTTGGTAAGGCGTTGCTTAATCAGGCGGCACCTCTGGTCAAAGGAAATCATTCCGAGGTAACTGGTTATGCTATTAAGGAAGGCGAGTTGGCACTTTCTCTGGGAGATGGTAGTGTCACGGCGCTGGCTCAGCCTGAAAAGTTTGTTGGCTACACAGGGAGTGAAAATGATCCCGGCAGCGTTCTGATCAAAAACAATGGCCTCCATATTGAGATTCAAATTGACCGTCGATCCCCAATTGGGGTGACCGATGCTGCTGGGGTGAAAGATCTGGTGGTAGAAGCAGCTCTTACAACCATCATGGATTGTGAAGATTCCGTGGCTGCCGTAGATGCCGAGGATAAAGCACTGGTTTATCGGAACTGGCTCGGATTAATGAAAGCTGACTTGCAGGAAACGTTTGTTAAAGGTGACAAAACCTTAACTCGCAAGCTGGTGGCTGATCGCAACTATACATCCCCTGCAGGTGAAGCGTTTTCTCTGCACGGTCGGAGCCTGATGTTTGTTCGAAATGTCGGACACCTGATGACCACTGATGCCATTCTGGATCATCAGGGGAATGAGATTCCGGAAGGCATTATGGACGGCATGTTCACTTCACTGATTGCCATACACGATCTTAAAAAGCAGAAAGGTATCAGAAACTCTCGCACGGGCAGTGTTTATATTGTTAAGCCAAAAATGCACGGACCTGAAGAGGTAGTCTTCACCAATAGGTTGTTTGGTAAGATTGAGGAGGTTTTGGGTCTGAGGGAGAATACCCTGAAAGTTGGTATAATGGACGAGGAACGTCGTACTTCTGTTAATCTCAAAGCTTGTATCCGGGCTGCCAGAGATCGCGTAGTCTTTATTAATACAGGCTTCCTTGATCGTACCGGAGATGAAATTCACACCAGTATGGAAGCTGGTCCAATGATTCCAAAAGGTGAGATGAAGCAGTCTGCCTGGATCAATGCCTACGAGGATCAAAATGTTGAAGTAGGTCTTGATTGTGGTCTGGCCGGTCGAGCCCAGATTGGTAAAGGTATGTGGGCTATGCCGGATGAAATGGCCAAGATGCTGGCGACTAAAATCGGACATCCCCAGTCAGGAGCGAATACGGCCTGGGTGCCTTCACCTAATGCCGCGACGCTGCACGCAACACACTATCATTCCGTATCTGTCATTGAAGTTCAGGAGTCTATAGCTGAGCGTCAGAGAGCGAGTCTGGATGATCTTCTGACTATACCTCTGCTGCAGGACAGGTCTTCTCTGACAGAAGATAGGATTCAGCAGGAGCTGGACAACAATGCCCAGGGTATTCTCGGTTATGTCGTTCGTTGGGTAGATCAGGGTGTGGGTTGTTCAAAAGTGCCAGATATCCATGATGTAGGCTTGATGGAAGATCGTGCAACACTGCGCATTTCCAGTCAGCATATGGCTAACTGGATGAGGCATGGTGTTTGTTCTGAGGAGCAGGTAATGGATGCCTTGAGGCGAATGGCTAAAGTAGTCGATGAGCAGAATGCCGGGGATCCTGAGTACTGCCCTATGGCTGTCGATTATGATGCCAGTGTCGCTTTTAAAGCGGCGTGCGAGCTGGTCTTGAAAGGTTGTCAGCAGCCCAATGGTTACACTGAACCGGTGCTGCATGCGAGAAGGCGTGAGTTTAAAGCCGCTGCAAAATGAAATAGCTGAACGGTTATCAACAAGGCCCTCAACTGAGGGCTTTGTTGATTTGAAACAGTCTGCTTCACTTCGCTATCGTCAGATCAGATTGCTTTGGCTTGAGTGGCTGCGTTACCCACATAGTTGCCAGGTGTCAGCTTCTTCAGTTCTGCTTTTACCTCAGTTGGCATGTCCAACTCATCAATAAAGGTTTCCAGAGTTGTCCGGGTGATACCGTCCTGACCACGAGTCAGAGCCTTGAGTTTTTCGTAAGGCTGGTCGATGCCATAGCGGCGCATGACGGTCTGGATAGGTTCTGCCAGAACTTCCCAGGCATTATCCAGGTCTTCATTCAGACGGTCGGCATTGGCCTGAAGCTTGCCAATACCTTTCAGAGTGGAAGCGTAGGCAATCAGGCTGTAACCTAGGCCGGCCCCCAGGTTGCGCAGAACGGTTGAGTCTGTCAGGTCACGCTGCCAGCGGGAAACAGGCAGTTTCATTGCCAGATGCTGCATGACGGCATTAGCAATGCCCAGGTTGCCTTCAGAGTTTTCAAAGTCAATTGGATTGACTTTGTGGGGCATAGTAGAAGAGCCTACTTCGCCGGCCACGGTTTTCTGCTTGAAGTATCCCAGAGAGATGTACCCCCAAATGTCACGATCAAAATCGATCAGGACGGTGTTAAAGCGACAAATGGCATCAAAAAGTTCAGCGATGTAGTCGTGAGGCTCAATCTGGGTGGTATAGGGGTTCCATTCCAGGCCCAGGCTGGTGACAAACTTTTCAGCATGATGCTGCCAGTCAACTTCAGGGTAGGCGGACAGGTGAGCATTGTAGTTACCTACGGCGCCGTTGATTTTGCCCAGTGGGGTGATCCGGATTATTTGCTGAACCTGACGGCGTAGACGGTAGGCTACGTTTGCCATCTCTTTGCCAAGCGTAGTGGGAGAGGCTGTTTGTCCGTGGGTGCGGGACAGCATCGGTTGATCGCTATGCTGATAAGCAAGGTTTTCGATTTCTTTGATGATTTGTTGCATCGGCGGCAGTACCGCTTGTTCCATGCCGGTCTTCAGCATCAGTCCGTGGGACAGGTTGTTGATGTCCTCGGAAGTGCAGGCAAAGTGAACAAACTCACTGATAGCAGACAATTCGTTGTCATCTTGTACCTTTTCTTTGATCAGATACTCAACGGCTTTAACATCATGGTTGGTGGTGCGCTCAATTTCCTTGACGCGCTGGGCATCTTCAAGGGAAAAGTTGTCGATCAACTGGTCCAGGAGGGCGCTAGCTTCGTTGGAAAGCGCCGGAACTTCACAGATTTCGGGGTGACTGGCCAGTGCCTGTAACCATTTAACTTCAACAGTTACCCGGAAGCGGATCAGGCCATACTCACTGAAAATGCTTCTCAGGCTTTGGGTTTTGTCCCCATAGCGACCGTCGACGGGGGAAACAGCAGTCAGTGCAGACAGCTCCATGTTTAACATGCCTTATGCTCGTAGAAAGGGCGCATCATAACGGAAAACCGCCAACGATGCAGGGTGGATGATTCGGTTATAGCTGATTCAAGCCATTCAATAGTTTTTTTCTGCTGAATAATAACTGCCAACGGCTACCACCTGTCTGGCGCCACAGGATGGCTGACCGTATCCCGGCAAATAAAATGGCGCGTATCTTGTCAGCATTGCCAGGGTTCTGCAGGTGTTGGATATCGCCTGAAACCTGTACTCTTGTTTTAAAAGTACTGATGGTATCGAGATAAATACTGGCAAGGTTGGCAATTACATTCTCATGAAGGATGCCAAAGTGGTTGGCCTGTTCCTTGCAGCGCTCCAGGCGCTGGGAAATCTTACTCAGCATATTGCGATTGCGGGAAAGTTTGCGTTCGAGGTGTATCAGGGTCAGTGCGTAGCGGACGGTGTCGGCCTGGATTGCGTCGGCCTGACGCTGGAGGACGTCGTTTAGAATTTTTCTGCCAGCGAGTAGACTCTGGTAGCCATTGAAGACATCTTCGACACGGTCAGGAGTGGTGACAAACAGGCTGCCAATCAGCGGCTCCAGCGACTCTTGACTGATTTGCCCGCTTTTGGCCAGACGTTCTACAAGGCCAGCAGCCTGGAAAATGGCTGAGAGGGCAGCTGCCTGTTCCTTTGTTGTGTATTGCACCTGAGTTTCTCTACCTTATGCGTGCTTTCTCTATCCGGAAGGTCGCCTGCTTCCGGATTTGGAGAGTTGAATTCGTAGAACCGATTGATGGCTTATTGAATGTGGGCTTCACTCAGAGAGTGGTGCCTGGTTTCAATGACTCCGCCGCCCAGACAAATATCATTTTGGTAAAAAACGACAGATTGTCCCGGGGTAACTGCTCTTTGGGGTTTGTCAAAAATCACAAAATATCTTCCGTCTGTCTTTTGCTCAAGGCGGCAGGCCTGGTCCTGCTGGCGATAGCGGATTTTGGCGGTTAACCTGGCTGGCAGTTCGGGCGCTGAACCTGCGATCCAAAATATTTCACAAGCAGTCAGGGCTTCTGAAAACAGCATGGGGTGATTATTGCCCTGTGCAACGATTAGCCGATTGTTCTCAAGGTCTTTATCAACGACATACCAGGGGGATTCTGAAGCGCCTTTCAGTCCACCAATGCCAAGGCCCTGTCTTTGGCCAATGGTATGGTACATCAAGCCCAAATGCTCGCCAATTATTTCACCCTGATCGGTCGCAATGCTACCTGGCTGAGCCGGAAGGTATTGTTTCAGGAAGTCACGGAAGCGGCGTTCACCAATAAAGCAGATGCCGGTACTGTCTTTCTTGTTGTGGGTGGTTAGACCGTGTTTTTCTGCAATGCGGCGAACTTCAGGCTTTGCTATTTCTCCCACTGGGAACAGGGTTCTGGCCAGCTGTTTGCTGCCAACCTGATGCAGGAAATAGCTTTGGTCTTTGTTGGTGTCAAGACCCTTTTTTAGACAAGCCTGACCATTAGTGCTGTCGCTGCGAGCGTAGTGGCCCATGGCGATATAGTCAGCTTCCAGTGTCTGGGCATAATCCAGAAAAGCCTTGAACTTTATCTCCTTGTTGCAGAGGATGTCAGGGTTAGGGGTACGTCCGGCCTTGTATTCCTGCAAGAAGTGCTCGAAGACGTTGTCCCAGTACTCAGCAGCGAAATTAGCTTTATGGAGTTTAATGCCGATTCTGTCACAAACGGCTTGAGCATCTTCCAGATCGGTCATGGCTGTACAGTATTCAGTGCCGTCATCTTCCTCCCAGTTTTTCATGAACAGGCCTTCTACCTGGTAACCCTGCTCTTTGAGCAGAAGTGCAGATACGGATGAGTCTACACCACCGGACATGCCCACGATTACACGGGTGTCCTTGAAGCTTTTTTCAGAAAAATTGGTACAAGTGTCTATCATGGTTACTGTATGGCTGGATCAGGAAGCCGGGCATTGTACCTGTCCGGCAAATTCACTTCTATAGAGTCTTTCGATGCGCAAACAGAAGATTGTGTAGCAAAACTACATTTATTCCTTACGCTCATTGGTATATCTTATAGGCGATAACGTCAAAAGCGTTACGGGGCTGTGCAAATAAAGTGATAAATAGTGGTCGTCAAACTCCACTTAAACCCCTCCGCAGAGGCACCACAGCCAGTTGTTTTTTGGAGATAACATGACAACAGATACAACCAGAATTATTTACACTATTACCGACGAAGCTCCCGCCTTAGCCACCTATTCACTGCTCCCAATCATCAAGGCTTTTACCCGAGCCGCTGGCGTAGCTGTTGAAACCAAAGATATTTCACTGGCTGGTCGAATCATTGCTAATTTTCCTGAGAAGCTGAGTTCAGAACAAAAACAGAGTGATGCCCTGTCTGAGCTGGGTGAACTGGCCAAGGTGCCTCAGGCAAACATCATCAAGTTGCCAAATATCAGTGCTTCTATTCCGCAACTTACGGGCGCGATCAAAGAGCTTCAGGAGCACGGTTATGACATTCCGGATTTTCCTGTAGAGCCTGGGAATGCTGAACAAGAAGCGATCAAAGCTCGCTACGCTAAGGTGCTTGGTAGTGCGGTAAACCCGGTTCTCCGTGAAGGGAATTCAGATCGCCGTGTTGCAGCTCCTGTCAAAGAGTATGCGAAGAATAACCCTCATTCTATGGGTGTCTGGTCTGCTGATTCTAAATCTCACGTTGCTCACATGCAAAGCGGTGACTTCTACTCCAGTGAACAGTCAGCTGTTATGCCCGAGGCAACAGATGTAAGAATAGAATTTGTTGGCGAGGACGGCTCTGTTTCTGTACTGAAACCGGTCACGAGCCTGCTGGCTGGTGAAGTTATTGACAGTGCTCTCATGAGTGTGAAGGCTTTGAGAGCATTCTATGAATCTTCTGCTCAGGAAGCTAAAGAGCAGGATATTCTTCTGTCACTGCACCTCAAAGCCACCATGATGAAGGTTTCTGACCCGATCATGTTTGGTCATGCAGTCACAGTCTTCTTTAAAGATGTGTTTGAGAAGCACGCTACCTTATTTTCAGAGCTGGGTGTTGATCCAGACAACGGTCTCGGTGACGTTTATGCCAAGATTGCCAAACTACCTGCTGACCAACAGGAAGAAGTAAAAGCGGATATTCAGGCTGTCTACAACACCCGTCCTGAGTTGGCAATGGTAGATTCCGATAAGGGTATCACTAACCTGCACGTACCGAACGATGTCATTATCGATGCGTCTATGCCTGCCGCCTTGCGCTCTTCAGGTCAGATGTGGGGTCCCGATGGCAAGCTGCATGACACTAAAGCCATGATTCCTGATCGTTGCTATGCAGCCATCTATCAGGAGGTCATCGATTTCTGTAAGAAAAACGGTGCTTTCGATGTTGCCACCATGGGCAATGTTTCCAACGTAGGTCTGATGGCTCAGAGAGCAGAAGAATACGGTTCTCATGACAAAACCTTTAAGGCGCCTGCAAACGGCATTATCCGTGTTGTAGAAGAGTCCGGCAGCACAGTGTTTGAGCACAATGTTGAAGAGGGTGACATCTGGAGAATGTGTCAGACCAAAGATGCGCCGATTCGCGATTGGGTCAAGCTGGCTGTTAACCGTGCCCGAGCAACAGGTGCTTTGACTCTGTTCTGGTTGGACCAAAACCGTGCTCACGACGCCAACCTGATTGCCAAGGTTAACGAATACTTGAAGTTTCACGATACTAAGGGCTTGGATATCCGTATTCTGTCTCCGGTAGAGGCTTGCCGCCTCAGCATGGAAACTATTCAGGCGGGTAAAGATGCCATTTCCGTAACCGGTAACGTTTTGCGAGATTACCTGACCGACCTGTTCCCGATCCTGGAGCTGGGGACCAGCGCCAAAATGCTCTCTATCGTACCTCTGCTGGCTGGCGGTGGTCTTTTCGAGACCGGTGCTGGCGGTTCTGCGCCCAAGCACGTCCAACAGTTTGTTAAAGAGAATCACCTGCGTTGGGACTCTTTGGGCGAATTTCTGGCTATCGCTGTATCGCTTGAAGACATTGCGGTTAAAACCGGAAATATCAGGGCCCAGATCTTGGCTGACACATTGAACGCTGCAATTGGTCAATATCTGGATGCTGACAAGTCACCTTCGAGAAAAGTGAAAGAGCTGGACAACCGCGGAAGTCATTTTTACCTGGCTCAGTTCTGGGCAGAAGCACTAGAGGCGCAGGAGGCGGATCAGGATCTCAGCAGTAAGTTTTCCGTTCTGGCAAAAGAGCTTGTTGAGAAAGAAGAGCAGATTGTCTCAGAACTGACAGCTTGCCAGGGTGGTGCTGTTGATCTGGGTGGCTACTATGAACCGGCTCCAGCTAAAGTCACTGAAGCCATGCGTCCAAGCGCTACCTTTAATGCAGCAATTGATGGTCTGATTTAGTTTTTGATCTTCTTTCTGTGCATAAAAAATGGCTGCAGACTTTCACTGTGGTCATTTTTTTGCCTGTCAGATCAACTGATTATTTTTCTGATTCTTTGTCTGTTTTATTTCGGCTGTCAGTCGATGGTATTAACGAAGTCAATAGCTTTTGAGATGACGATTGAAGTAAATAGTTTTTCTTTGCTCTCAGCGTGTTTAGAATGGAGGTCAGGGCGTTGTGCTTTTGACGTTTGTACGTCTCGACACCTGGTTACAGGCGGTCCAGAGCCTGGTTAATTAAGCTGTAAATTCACCTGGAAGCGAGTGCAATGCAGCAGATAGCAGTTCATCAATACATGAGTAATTTTGAGTGGCTTCGTCTAAGCTTAGAAAATGATGGGACAGAGCAGGAAGGCGATCATGATGTCGCACTGGCACCAGCTAAAGCCAGAGTCAAACCGCCCGCTATGTATCAGGTACTGCTCTTGAATGATGATTTTACACCGATGGATTTTGTGGTTGAGGTCCTGGAGAAATTTTTCAGCATGAATAGTGAACAGGCGACACAGGTCATGCTGATGGTTCATACGCAAGGCAAGGCTGTATGTGGATTATTCAGCAAGGATGTGGCTGAAACCAAAGCCCGGCAAGTCAACGAGTACTCCAGAGAATTCCAGCATCCCCTGTTGTGCAAAACAATTAAGGCCGATTAGTGTTCTCAGGGTAATATCATATGCTCAATAAAGACCTCGAACTGACTCTTAACAGTGCTTTTCGTGATGTAAGAAGCAAGCGGCATGAATTCATGACCGTAGAACATCTGCTCCTAGCACTGCTTGATAATGAATCCGCATCCCGAGTATTGTTAGCTTGCGGTGTGCAGACCGAAAAGCTGCGTAAGGAGTTGATTGAGTTTGTTGATTCAACAACCCCATTAATACCTGCCAATGATACAGAGCGAGAAACCCAACCCACTCTCGGTTTTCAGAGAGTTCTGCAACGAGCTGTTTTTCATGTGCAAAGTTCAGGAAAAAAAGAAGTCACTGGTGCTAATGTTCTGGTCGCAATATTCAGTGAGCAGGAGAGTCAGGCAGTTTATTTTCTGAAGCAGCAGGACGTTGCCCGAATAGATGTCGTGAATTATATCGCTCACGGTATTTCCAAAATGCCTGGTAATGAGCTGGAAGAATTGGGTGGTGAACTCATGGAGGAAAACACCGACCCCGAATCTGCCGGAAAAGACCCGCTTAAGAATTATGCTACCAACCTGAATGAGCAGGCACGTCTGGGTAAGATCGATCCGCTGGTAGGTCGTGCAGAAGAGGTTGAGCGTGTTTCCCAGATATTGACACGCCGTCGTAAAAATAATCCTCTACTGGTTGGCGAAGCTGGTGTTGGTAAGACAGCCGTTGCTGAAGGTCTGGCAAAAAGAATAGTGGACGGAGAAGTGCCTGAAGTGCTCTCCAGAGCGGTGGTTTATTCCCTGGATCTCGGCTCCTTGTTGGCGGGAACCAAGTACCGTGGTGATTTTGAAAAGCGATTCAAAAAGCTGCTCAGCGAACTTAAAAAGCTCGATAACGCCATTCTCTTTATTGATGAGATTCACACCATTATCGGTGCAGGTGCTGCATCCGGTGGTGTTATGGATGCTTCTAATCTCTTAAAGCCGCTTCTGACTTCCGGTGATCTTCGTTGCATTGGTTCAACGACATTTCAGGAGTTCCGGGGTATTTTCGAAAAGGATCGTGCTCTGGCCCGTCGCTTCCAGAAAGTGGATATCAGTGAACCGAGTGTTGAAGATACCATCGATATTCTCCGCGGCCTCAAGAGCCGCTTTGAAGAGCATCACACTATTGAATACAAGGATGATGCTTTGAAAGCCGCAGCAGAGTTGGCCAATCGTTATATCAACGATCGTCATATGCCTGATAAAGCAATTGATGTTATTGATGAGGCTGGAGCTTACCAACGTCTGTTACCAGAAGAAGAGCGCAAGAAGATCATTGAGGTGGGCGATGTCGAAAGTATTGTTGCCAAGATTGCCCGGATTCCGCCTAAATCTGTCTCTTCTTCTGACAAAGAGTTGCTCTCCAAGCTTGAAAGGAATCTCAAGATGGTGGTCTTCGGTCAGGATGAAGCAATTGTTTCTCTTTCAACCGCGATTAAATTGTCACGTGCTGGTTTGAAGGCACCTGATAAACCGGTAGGGGCTTTCCTGTTCTCTGGGCCGACAGGTGTAGGTAAAACAGAAGTTTGTCGTCAGCTGGCCAAGTCCATGGGGGTTGAGCTGGTTCGTTTTGATATGTCGGAGTATATGGAAGCTCATACAGTATCAAGGCTGATTGGTGCTCCCCCGGGTTATGTCGGGTACGATCAGGGTGGTCTTTTGACAGAAGCGATCAATAAGACACCTCATTGTGTTCTGTTGCTCGATGAAATTGAGAAGGGGCATCCGGATGTGTTTAACCTGCTTCTGCAGGTGATGGATCATGGTACCCTGACAGACAACAATGGTCGTAAAGCTGACTTTAGAAATGTTATCCTGATTATGACGACCAATGCCGGTGCTGAAACCATGACTCGCAGTTCTATTGGTTTCACTGAGCAGGATCATACGACAGATGGTATGGAAGCTATCAAGAAAACCTTTACACCGGAATTCAGGAATCGCCTTGACTCTATCATTCCCTTTGACTCACTGACCGAAGATACCATCAAGCATGTTGTTGATAAGTTCCTGACAGAGCTTCAGGCACAGCTTGATGAAAGAATGGTTCAGATTGATGTTGATGATGAGGCACGTGAGTGGCTGGCAGAAAAAGGTTATGACCGCGCGATGGGTGCTCGTCCGATGGGGCGTGTTATCCAGGAGCACCTCAAGAAGCCCCTGGCGGAACAGATCCTTTTTGGCAAACTGTCTGAGAACGGTGGTTTTGTTCGCGTGACTGTCAAGAAAGGAAGCCTATTCCTGAAGTTCGAACCCGCTAAAAGCCTGGCTTCGGATCTTGAAGTAGTGGATGGTGAGCAGGGCTGAAAAATGCCAAGAGAGGGACAGGGGTGAGGGGCCCCTGTCAGCGGGAACGGTAGGTGATGCGGCCTTTGGTCAGGTCATAAGGGGTTAGCTCAACTTTGACCTTGTCACCTGTCAGAATACGGATGTAGTTTTTACGCATTTTGCCTGAAATATGCGCGGTCACAACGTGGCCGTTTTCCAGTTCTACACGGAACATGGTGTTAGGCAGGGTGTCGATGACAGTGCCTTCCATTTCAAGACTTTCTTCTTTCGCCATTTAAAGTTTGACCTCGGGAATAGAGCGTTGGCTGAATAAATCTGGCAGCATTCTGCCTGAAAACCAACTTTAAAGCAAAGTGAACCCGCTTTTATCCATCTAAATTTATTCTCAGTGTGGGGTGGGCCAACTACTTCAGAGTAACCCAGTGGTTGTTAACATAGACTTCCAGAGGGCGGTATTGAATTTTGTAACTCATTTTTTTGCAGTTTTTGATCCAATAACCCAGGTGAAGGTGCTTAAGGCCCAACTTTTTGGTTTCTTCTATCTGCCAGAGAATACAGTAACTGCCCAGACTTCTGTTTTGGCTGACTTCAGGATCATAGAAGGTATAAATAGCAGAGAGTCCATTCGACAGCTCGTCGGTGACAGCAACAGCCACCAGTTTTTCGTCCAGCCAGAATTTGTAGTAGCAACAAAATTCAGGACAACCTACGAGGAAGGACTGAAACTGTTCCATAGAGGGAGGGTACATGTCGCCATCGCGATGCTGTATGGCGATGTATTTTTTGTAAAGCTGATAGGTTTCATCATCGTATTCGGCTTCGGATCGAGTGACTACGATATCCTGATTTTTTCTGATCAGCTTTTTGTGCTTGCGTTTCGGGTCAAACAGATTAACGACGACTCTGGCCGGAATGCAGGCATTGCAGCCTTGGCAGTGAGGCCTGTATACGTGACGACCACTTCTTCGAAACCCAATGTCGGCCAGGTGTCGGTAGAGTGCCGGATCCAGATCTTTGTCGGGATCCATAAATAATGTTATAGCCTGCTTGTCCTCCAGGTAGCTGCAGTTGTGTGGCTGGGTTGCGTAGAATTTAATATCTTTAAGTGCGCTCATCAGCTTCGGCCGTCCATTGCCCTATCTATTTCCAGTGTGCACTGGTTGCGGGCGTTCGGCAACCGTCTTTCAATGCATTGAGAAATGCATCCCGGCTGATCATTCTTGCACCCAGAGACTCCAGATGGGGGCTGTATACCTGGCAATCGATCAGATGGAAGTTTCTAATCAGTAATTCTTTGCATAGCATAATCATTGCAAGCTTTGAGGTGTTGGTTTTGAAACTGAACATGGATTCGCCAAAGAATACTTTGTCAATTGCGACACCATACAGTCCGCCCGCTAACTTATCGCCTGACCAGACTTCCACCGAATGGGCCAAACCTTCTCTAAAAAGCGTTGTGTAGGCTTCTTTCATTTCTTCGATGATCCATGTGCCTTCCTGGTTGTTTCGCGGAGACGAGCAGGCCGTCATCACCTCACTGAAGGCTTCATCAAAGCTGACTCGATAAGGGTGCTTTTTCAGAAAACGTTTCATTGAGCGGCTGATGTGCAGCTGGTCTGGATAAAGAACCATTCTCGGGTTGGGAGACCACCAGAGAATGGGTTCGCCTTCGTTGAACCACGGAAATATACCCTTCATGTAAGCTTCAGCCAGTGTTTCAGGTGCAAGGTTACCTCCCATCGCCAGGAGACCATCAGGGTAATCCAGAGCCTCATGAACGGCAGGGAATTGAGGTTTATCGGGATCAAGTAGAGGAATCGTTTTGTGCATTATTTCAATAATCGGGTTAAAAAATAGACTAGATTTTCGGCTATTCAACGGATCGGTACGGTAATCTCAGTCTTTGATGGGTGTATTCACTAATGGGCGCTCGTTCTCTCAGAGATTATTTTCATATACTCCTTACCTCTCATCAACAGGAGATAGCTGTGACCCAGCTTGTTGAATTATCCCCTCAACCCATTTGGCGACACTTTCAAGCGCTTTGCAAGATTCCCCGCCCCTCCCGGCATGAAGATGCTGTTCGTGCCTATGTAAAGCAGTTTGGTGAGAGTCTTGGTCTGGATAGTCTGGTAGATGAAGTGGGCAACGTGATCATCCGCAAGCCAGCGACTCAGGGCATGGAAAATCGCCGTGGAGTAGTTCTCCAAAGTCACTTGGATATGGTGCCTCAAAAAAACGCAGATACGGAACATGATTTTACCAGAGATCCTATCGAGGCATACGTCGATGGCGACTGGGTTACTGCAGAAGGAACCACTCTGGGGGCGGATAATGGTATTGGTGTTGCGGCCGCTCTGGCAGTGCTAGAGTCGACGGATATTCCTCATGGTCCAATTGAAGCTCTCTTTACGGTTGATGAAGAGAGTGGTATGACCGGTGCTCACGGCCTGCAGCCCGGCTTGATGAAGGGTGAGATCATGCTGAACATGGACTCTGAAGACGAAGGAGAGCTCTATGTTGGCTGCGCTGGCGGTGTCGATGTTTCTGTTTCTCACAGCTATCGGGAAGAGCACCTGGAAGAAGGCTACAGCAGTTTCAGTCTTTCTCTGAGAGGCCTGAAAGGCGGTCACTCTGGCGTTGATATTAAACTGCAGCGAGGTAATGCTAACAAACTGATGGTGAGGCTACTGAAAGCGTTATCTGAAGTAGGTGCCAGAGTGGCATGCTACTCCGGCGGTACGCTCAGAAATGCAATCCCGAGAGAAGCCTTTGTGCAGCTGGCTATCCCTTCAGACAGTTGCGAAGAAGCGGTCCGTATTGTTGATGAGTGCCTGAGTGTATTCAGTGCAGAACTGGCAGAAGTAGAGTCAAATCTGAGTCTTATTATGCAAGCGTCAGAACCTGTTCAGAAGGTAATGACCCGGGCGGAACAGAGTCAGTTGTTGAATACCCTGCATGTCTCTCCAGATGGTGTTCACCGAATGAGTCTGAGTGTGGAAGGTGTGGTGGAAACGTCAAATAATCTGGCGATCATCAAGATAAAAGATGGCCAGATTACCGTTGAAAATATGGTGCGAAGCCTGATTGACAGTGCCAGGGAAGAACATGCCGAGAGCATTGCCGGTTTATACCGGTTAATGGGGGCTGAAGTCAAAAAGCAGGGGGCTTACCCGGGATGGAAGCCTAATAACGAATCCGCTATTTTGAAAACTATGGTGGACATTCATGAGCAGCTTTTCGGCTACGAGCCTGAGATTAAAGTAATTCATGCTGGCCTGGAGTGTGGACTGCTGGGCAGTGCCTATCCAAACTGGGATATGATTTCATTTGGTCCAACCATTCGGTTTCCTCATTCACCGGACGAAAAAGTCCATATTCCGGCGGTTGAAAATTTCTGGAACTACCTGATAAAAACACTGGAAGCCGTGCCAGAGGCCTGATTGACCCATAATGCCATCAGAATGAGCAAATAAACTGGCAGTATTGTAAAAAATTGTGTAGATTGCTCTTTCCTATGAGGGGTAAGTGTAATAAACTTGCCCCCGTCTAAAGTCAGTCTGCTTTTGCCAGCCATTGAATGAAGAACAATTGATCTCATTATCAAATATTCCCCATACATGTGTGGATGCCCTGCGCTGGCAAGGGCTGCTTCCTATTGTCATCACTTCAAACTCTTTCCGGAGGTAGGTAATTAATATGGGTACCCTGAGCGCGGGAGGCCGTTTCTTTAAAAATGAAGAACTGGACGTTATTGAGCAACAGCGCCTGCAAGCTCTCCTTGAAATCACTGATCAGCACGATAAAGAAGTGACTCAGCTGAAGTCACGTCTTGATGCGGCTGAGCAGAAGGCTGAAAAGCTGAATAAGCAAGTCAAGAGCGCTGATAACGAGCTGAAAACGCTGCGAGCCAGCAATCCTGATCGCATGAAGAAACAGATCAAACGTCTGCAGGAGCAGAATCGAACTCTGACCACAGAGAATGGGACACTGAAAACCAAGCAAAAGCAGCTCACTCAGCAGCTCAATGCCAGTAAGCAGGAACTGGAACAGCTCCAGGCTGAAAAGGTTGATCAGGAAGAAAGCGAAGAGGCTTGATAAAAGGCTCTTTATTAGTTGCAGCAGGCTGTGCAGCGTATGGATATGAGGCTCACACGCCATAAGGCAGTTATGTCTTGAACAGATATATACTGTATAGCCCTTGCTGGTTCCCACATTTACTCATACGGTTGTCATTTCCTTCCGTAGAGGATTCGATCAAAGTCCAAAATTCATTTATTCTTCTGTGGTTAGCACTATAAACTCCGTTTTATCATCAGTGTGCTTTTTCGCCATGAGCATTCGGTTGAACAATAAACCATCAAGAGGGCAATTTATGAGTAACTGGTCATTGTGTCAGTACGAAGGCATTGATCACCTTGAGAAATCCTATACCTTCAAAAAATATTCAAGGTCTCTCTGTTTTCTAAACGCCGTTGCTGGACTGGCGGAATCCTACGTGCATCATCCGAGAATGGTGGTTGAGTGGGGCAAAGTAACGGTTGCATGGGGTACTCATGAGTCTGATGAAGGTTCAGGAGTATTGGCCAGAGATCGCCATCTTGCCCAGGAAACGGACCGATTATTCGAGCTTTTGCAGGTCAAACAGATATCGGACGATATCCGGTTATAAGTACTTCTGGATAGACAGCTTGAACCAGAAACATTGACGTGCTTTATAATCGCCGGAGATGGTCTTTAACTAATAGCTACCTGACACCGCTTCTGTTGAATGTCATGTTCAGCATTACGACGATGAGCATTTTGAGCTATTCTTGCAGGCTTGGATTGGAGCGTAAGCGCCATGCACAGGGAATTGTTGTATGAATCGAGTAGCCCGTATCAGACAATAACAAAAAAGCCGTTAATGCCTCTGAATTTTTGATTCAGCCTCGCGTTGTCAGAAAAGGGCTAATTTTGTTCTCTGTCAAGAAAAGATGCTATCCCTGATATTGAGGTACTAACGGTATTAAATGAATTGATTTGTAGAAAAAGGCAACATCCCGAGCTTCAAAACTAAACACTACCTGCGATCGTTCAACAAGGTATTGAAAAGTTTCTTCTGAGTAATAACAGGCATAGGTAGGTTCATTCTTGTATTGCCATCGGGAAAAGGCTTCCTTATCAATCATCAGTTTGGTCATGAATGCCAGTATTTCACCGGGCTTGATCATACTCCAGAGTTTGGACAGCCAGGCAGCGGGTTGATGGATGTGCTCTATGACTTCAGTCGCCGTAATAAGGTCGTATGTTTTCTCCAAAACTCTCTCATCCGGGAACACGAGATCATACAAAGCCATAGGCCAACCGGCTTCAGCCATAATCAAAGAAAGTGTGGGGCCCGGGCCCGCAGCCAAAGTCCAGCCCCCGCGCTGGATGATATGTGAGTACTCAGAGCACCTGAAATAGTCTCTATGTTTATCTGGCAAGGTCATGGGGTATGGTATTGCACAGTGGGCATTGACTGTTTTCAGGTGTTGCAAATAGTGTATTAACCACTTTCGTGACTGCCTTCAGCGAATTTGGAAATTGGCACCCAGCCCATTTGTTTCTGTTGGTTTTCTACCCAGGCCCAAGCATTAATCTCGCGAACGATTATCAAGTCTTCTCCCATGCTCACACTGAGCTCTCTCGCTGTGTAGTCTTCCAGAGCCATTCCCTGTTTCTGGTTCAAACGTCTTATCAGGGGCAAGGGAGCCCAACCCTCTTTACCTGAGGTGGCAGTGACCCAGATCCATCCGGGAAATTCATTATCACTTTTACCCAAGGTCAAATGGTCGCCTTTACTGAAAGTCACTGGGTCTGGGTAGCATGCCTTATAATCTTCAATAACCTTGACTGTTTTCATAGCTCAGCTTTTAGAGGACAGTTCTTTCATACCCTCTTCCAGACCCTTGATCGTCAGAGGAAACATTCTGCCCTCGAACTGTTCATGGATGATCTTTGTAGAATGGGTGAAAGGCCAGCTGTCTTTATTGATCGGGTTCAACCAGATAGCGTTGTCAAAATGATCCAGAACACGCTGCATCCAGTTGTGCCCCGGTTCATCATTCCAGTGTTCAACGCTCCCGCCTGGTGAGGTGATTTCATAGGGTGACATCTGGGCATCACCCACAAAAATTACTTTGTAGTCTTTGCCAAAGCGATGAACGATGTCCCAAATTTCGGTCTTTTCAGTTTGTCGACGAACGTTGTTTTTCCAGACCCACTCATAGAGATAGTTATGGAAGTAGAAAAACTCCATATGCTTGAATTCAGAGCGGGCACAGGCAAACAGAGCTTCACAGTCTTTGACGTGAGCATCCATCGAACCACCGATGTCCATAAAAAGCAGTACTTTTGCTGAATTGCGTCTTTGCGGAACCATTTTAATGTCCAGCAACCCTTTATTAGCCGTGGATCGAATGGTAGCTTCAAGGTCCAGCTGATCAGGAACACCCTGTCGTGCAAACTTTCTGAGCCTGCGCAGCGCCATTTTCATATTGCGATTGCCCAGTCTTTCGTCGTCATCCAGATTCTGAAACTCCCGTTTGTCCCAGACTTTGGTGGCGCTCTGGTTTCTGCTCTCGTGTTGCCCTATGCGAACCCCCATTGGGTTGTTGCCGTAAGCACCAAAAGGGGAGGTGCCGCCGGTACCTATCCATTTATTCCCCCCGGCATGACGTTCTTTTTGCTCTTGCAGACGCTTCTTCAGTGTCTCCATTAGTTCTTCAAGACTGCCAAGGGCCTTGAGTTTTTCCCGCTCTTCTTCGCTGAGCTGATTGATGAATTCTTTTCTGAGCCACTCTTCCGGTATGGTGGCTTCAAGCAAGTCTTCAACACTCTCGATACCGTCGAAAAAAGCTTTGCAGGCTTTATCGAAGCGGTCATAGTGACGTTCATCCTTTACCAGTATGGCCCTGGACAGTTGATAGAAAGCTTCGGTATCCGCAAACACCACATGGGCCTGCATCGCCCTGAGCAGGTCAAGATATTCCCGGGTACTGGCCGGGACACCAAAGGCGCGAACTGTATCGAAAAAGTGAGTCAGCATCGGTTCACCTTATCGACGGGTCATAAAGGCGAGTCGTTCCAGTAGTTGAACATCCTGTTCGTTTTTAACCAGAGCTCCATAGAGTGGTGGTATAGCGCTGCGAGTGTCACGGTTTCTGAGTACATCGGCAGGTATGTCGTCAGAGTTAAGTAACTTGAGCCAGTCAATTAGCTCAGAGGTAGAAGGTTTTTTCTTCAGGCCGGGGATATCCCTTAATTCAAAGAACATCTGCAAAGCTTCGGAAACCAGACCTTGCTTCAGAGTGGGGAAGTGAACATCGACAATCTGCTTCATGGTGCCCGGATCAGGGAAGCGGATATAGTGGAAGAAACAACGTCTCAGAAACGCATCCGGCAGTTCTTTTTCATTGTTACTGGTGATGATCACGATGGGGCGTTGTCGGGCCTTGACGGTTTTTCGGGTCTCGTAAACAAAGAACTCCATCTTATCGAGTTCCTGAAGCAGATCGTTGGGAAACTCAATATCAGCCTTGTCGATTTCATCAATGAGCAGAACCACCTGTTCATTGGCTTCAAAGGCTTCCCACAATTTACCTTTGACAATGTAATTACTGATGTCGTGTACTTTTTCATCACCCAGCTGGGAGTCACGCAGTCTCGAAACCGCAACGTCCTCTGCTGATCAAGGGCGAACCCGGAACCGGAAAAACCATGCTCGCA
>NZ_JAHHPN010000534.1:0-1489 GCF_024606325.1 Endozoicomonas sp. ONNA1 | reverse complement strand
ACCATGCCCTGCTCGTCGCCCGCTGGAAAAAGCTGGCACAATTCAACCTGCCCGCCGGGCTCTATAAACTTGTCGACTTGTTTTCTGCTGGCGAAGATTTGGTTAGACCGATTCTTGAGTCAGGAGACAGACTTTCCAGGCACGGCCTGCTTCTGGGTCGTCTGTACCGGGAGGTACCCCTTACCCTTGACCCCAAACAATACCTGTACCAGAGTCGTCTGGACAGCAATCCACCGGCCCTGACGGTGGGAACAAAAGACACGACTTTTGATCACCACAAAGCTATCGCTATAGGAAAGTTGTTCGGACTAGCCCTGTTAAACCATCCCGATGTGGTCGCTCTCGGTAAAGCTCAAAAGGACTTGCGGGCCATCTGGGGATTGTCGGCAACCACCACAGGCCGTCGCTATGGCCTGACCACAGGACTGGCACTGGGCGCTTTTCCAGACCAGCCCCCCCTCTATACACAGCTTGTTAATGGCCTCAGTAGCACCGATCACAATTGGCAGTTTGCTACCGGGTCGGTGGACGATTTCGCCCGGGTTCTCTACTGGTTATCCGCCCGGCATGATCAGGACGGGCTGACAGAGGCGGTTAAACGGGTTTTGAAATACCGTCGTCAACACCCTGGGGTATCTCTGGATAACTTTGCCTCGGCTCTGGTGAAGACACACGGGAATCTGCCGGATTACCGGGCAGGCCTGGTTCTGCGTCAGGCCATCAGGACAGACGAAATCACTTTTCTGAAGCAGACCCTGAAGGAGAGAAGCCCATCATTAATTGATGGACTGAATGCAATAGTAGAGGTTAGTGCTCTGGATGAGCATTTTAGTAACTATTCAAAAGATGGCTATCCAATTCTCGAAATTAACAAGAATATACAATTAAGTTTGACCCCTGACTACCTCCGTTATGCTGGAACGGAGTATGTTGTATTATTCGATGGTATCAGGGACTTTCTGGCTACGCCTTTGGGCAAAGATTACCTGAAAAAAATAACAGATGCTTCCAAATCCACCGGTCCTGCTGAGGGTCTGTGACTTAATGCCCCGAAAACGGCTACTGGCAAGCAACAAGTCATTGTTTCATTATTTCTGTCTGGCAAACAAATCGTTATTAACCCTGACGCCTCCACCAGACAAAAGACCGGTTTATCCAGCCTGATTCCAGTGTTTACTGCCATGGTTCAATCCGGCTACAGGCAGGCGGGCATCAGTCAGCCTGACGTTGACGACATTGAAAGAAGGGTTCGCCAGCAAATGGGGTTTGCACCGCTGGTGCAGCTTACCAGCCCATTGTCTTCTTCATTCAGTCCATCAGGCCGGATAGTCCTCGAAAAAACCTTCGCTATCGACAAGCTTGCCAAAACGGAAAACCTGCAGGTCAAAAGCCCGACAGACGTCAACGGTTCGTCTTTAATCACCCTGAGATGGCTAAGTGTCGGCAATCAGCCGGGCTTGCAACTGGTTTCAGCGCCGCTGTCCCCGGA
>NZ_JAHHPN010000533.1:0-10684 GCF_024606325.1 Endozoicomonas sp. ONNA1 | reverse complement strand
CCTCAATTTCTTGCAATCCTCGCTACGGACGCTTAAGTCCGACAGGCTGCTAGTATCCGAAAGATGGCTTGTTTGGAGACTCCATGTCTTTTTTGCGTCGAACTCTCGTTATGAGAGAGTGTTCCCTTGTGGTTCAAAAAAAATGGCCGCAGCCAAAAGCTCTGAATGATAACTTAAGGCGCGGCCTAATTGGCAGGAGTCTCAAACGCTTAATGCGATATGTTTATGGAAAAGGGGGCAGGATATACCTGCCGATGGATGATCAGCTGGGAAGGAACTCCTTGCCCCAGCCAGTACCTGCAATTCGACGCTCAATCATTGACTCAATAGACTCACTGTCATAGCCCATTTCAGCTAACACTTCCCTGGTTGATTGGCCAAACCTTTCAGCAGGCGTGGCGGCTACGATAGCTGACTCTGTGGGTCGAATGGAATAATGATCGATCTGTGTGATCTGATGACCGCTGGGATGCTCTGGATAGATCGAAAAGGCAAAGCTACCCAAGTCGGTACCTGCTTTACCATCGGCAACACGTCCATATTGCTCTCTGAGATGTTCAATAGCCTGTGGAATGGCCGAAGCCACATCTACCCTGTCCAGCGAGGACTTCCAGTCAACGGCCGGGGCTGTTTTAAAGGCTTCTGTCAGATAATCTGAGAGATTGTCAGCCGTTACTACACCTTCGAGACCCTCTACCTGACCCAGTCTGCCCAGCTCAGTGTCATTGCTGTCCAGATAAATCCATCCTTCCTGTGTTTCATAGAAGTGAGACAGGGCGTTATAGCCCAGAGCCTGTCGACCTGAAGGCTCGTTGAACGGAGCTCTTCCCTGATAGTCAAAGGCAAAGGGAATTTGTGCCAGGTTGGTGACTGCAGACAATGATGTTCTTGCCCGGGTAGGCTGACCCGTTTTCTCGCGGTGATAGAGAGCGACAGCCATAGCCAGTCCACCGGAGAAGCCACAGTTTACGTCCAGTGTGCCGAGGTGGGCGTGTTCTTCCGGAGTCTGAGGGCCACCGAAGCGACTCATAATGCCGCTGTTGGCCTGAATGATGTCGTCATAACCAATGTAATTGGTTTTTGGACCGGGCAAAGGACCGCCTAAACAATCCAGACGACAGAAAAGAACGCCCGGGTTAATGGCTTGCAAAGATTCGTTGTCCAGACCCAGAGGCTTCATCTGGCGTTCAGGAGCATTGATAACCACCATATCCACTGACTTGACCAGTTTGTTGAATACCTCGCGTCCTTCTTCAGACAGGATGTTGACCAGAGCGCTACGTTTACCAACGCCGGTCTGGAAGGTAAAAAGAGTACCAATGAGAGGATCATAAAGAGGGGTGACCGGGTCCAGCTTAATCACTTCGGCACCAAAGCGTGCCATAAAGGCTGTAGAGTGTGGTCCGGCAATAACATTGGTCAAATCAAGAATTCGAAGTCCGTCCAGCCAGTGAGCGGGGGCTTTCTGCTTTCTGCGAGCGGCAAACCGACTCTGGTCATCTTCATTCGTGACTGTATTCAGTTCAAAAAGGGCTTCTTCGTAGCTGACATGCTTGCGCGGATTGGGAGTAACCATTTGCTCAGCAAACTCTTCAAGCCATGCAATGGGGCCAGGTTGTTTCATCAGACCATAGACGGGGTCATTCACCTCAACGATCAGGCCTGACTGGTTGGTGTGCTCATCATTCACCCACTCCCGGGTTGTTCTGTGAGGAGCGCCCGGAATCTGTCCTTTACCGAAAATCTCTCCCCACTCTTGCGAGGTTCTGGTCAGGAAGACTTTCTTCATTTTTGCTGAGATGATGTCAGCCCATTTCTTCGGTAATGGATAGACGCCTATGGACGTTTCACCATCCCACTCCCTAATGGGCAGGTGCAGGTCTTCAACATCCGGAAGTCCCTCAGCCAGTAATTCTTCATAAATACCCAGAGCCTCCAGGCAACGGCGAGCATGATTACGGTGAGATGGGCATACGCAATAGAACATACGGCCATCGGCGCATTTGTAGGTTCGGTAGAAGGGGTCCAAATACTCCTGAAGCTCTTTGTAACCAAGATCCATGGAAATGTTGTTGCTCCTGCGATGCTCAATTTCATGCTCACGCATTGTTTTGTAGCGCTCTGGCAGTCCCTCGACCACGTAAGAGTTATAGGATAGGCCTTCCATCATGGCGGCAATGATAGGGACTTCAATGTGATCGCCTCTGCCGGTTTTTTCTCGGGCGTTAAGTGCCAGAACCACTGAACTGGCAGCCAGCGATGTGGCATAGGAAGATGCCAGAGGAAGAGGAGAAAAGCTCGGGTTCAAACCCATCAGGATGCGGTTGAATCCCATATCTGTGAAGGCACCAGCAGTAGCTGCAACAACTGCTTCAGTGGCTTTCCATTCTCTTCTCAAATGGTCATTACTGGCAAAGCCGGGAATGGACAGTGAAATCAGATCCGGGCGCGACTCTCTCAATTGCTGAAAATCAATGCCCAGACGTTTCATAACGTCGGGTCTGAAGCTCTCAATGATGATATCGGCTTTTTCAATCAGTGACAGTGCCCGAAGCAAGCCAGACTCAGTTTTCAGGTCAAGCCTCAGGCAGAGTTTGTTCCTGTTTAGAACAGCATTGGCGGGATGGTCCCATTGAGGACCTTCTGGTGGATCAACATGGACGACGGTTGCACCCAGATCGGCCAGCACCATGGCAACAGCCGGACCGGCAATTTGCTGGCCAAAATCAACAACCCTGACACCATTCAATGGCAATTTATTCTTATTGTGCATCTGGTAATCCTGTTAAAAAGAGGCGGCGTTTTATTAAAATACGGTGCGCTCATTGCACGCGTTTATGCCTGAAAAATGGTATGAATGGATGGCACGATCGACCAGCAAAAAAAAACACCCCTGAGACCTTATTTTTTTTATTGCTGAAAAAGTGCTTGCCATTCTTACCGTAACTTAAACGAGAGTTGATTCAAAATAAACTGGCTGATGTCGAGCTTTAATGGGCATTTCCGAATTGAAAGGTGAACTCCTTCTCCGTCTAGCTATAAAAATAATGTGGTCTCAGGTATCTATTTTATTGTTTCTCATTTTTTTTCCAGCCACTGATAATGGTGGCGCGCTCCGATATGCAAGTCACATTTGATGATGTTCCTGAGGGTAAATACCTCACATAGAAGGTTGAAAATGAGTAATAAAAATAAAAATATATTAATTCTCATGGATCGAAGCTGTGAAAGCCTCTGGGAGCACTCGCTCCCCATCGCTGCGGATCTGGCCAGCAGTCACCATGAAAAGTGTTCGGTCATGGTTCTTCGTGAACCCAAAAAGAGCAAAGCATAATGAATAATAATAATACGACGTCGTATGCTGGCTTACTCGCGGGAGCCAATCCAGTGATGGCCGTTGGTTCCGCATTGTTGGTTCTGGCATTTATTGTTTTTACCGTTGCTGATCCTGAATACGCCGATGGCATTTATTCAGCGGCAAAAAACTTTATTGCTTCGGATCTGGGCTGGTATTACATAGGGATAATGTCTTTTTTCCTGTTTTTTTCTATCTGGCTGGTGTTCAGCCGCTATGGAGATATTCGTCTGGGCAGTGATGATGACAGACCGGAATTCAGTAATTTCACCTGGTTTTCCATGTTGTTTGGTGCTGGCATCGGTATTGGCATTCTATTCTGGAGTATTGCCGAACCGATTTACCACTTTCAAAGCAACCCGTTTATCAGCGAAGACGAGGCTATGACGGTAGAAGCGGCTCAGGTTGCCATGAGAATCTCAATTTTTCACTGGGGTTTGCATGGTTGGGGGCTGTTTTCTGTGACTGGTCTGATTCTGGCCTACTTTGCCTATCGTAAAGGGCTTCCCATCACTATCCGCTCAAGTCTCTACCCCATCTTCGGCGACAGGATTTATGGACCTATAGGTCATGCAGCTGACCTGCTGGCAGTATTCGGAACCGTTTTCGGCATAGCTACTTCACTGGGACTGGGTGCACAACAGATGAACGCCGGGTTGGGCTATCTTCTGGGCATAGAAGTGTCCACCACTCATCAGGTCATCCTGATTGCAGTTATTTCGGTAGTGGCAACTCTTTCAGTATTGACCGGGTTGAACAAAGGCATTCGAATCCTGAGTGTTTTCAATATGCATCTGACCATAGTCATTTTGGGGCTGTTCGTTATCTTTGGTCCAACTGCCTACCTGCTGGGTGCATTCTTTACCAATACCGGTGACTATCTGTTGAATGCCGTTTCCCTGGGGTTGTGGGTTGATCCAGAGCCAGATGCCCAATGGCAGGGATGGTGGACCATCTTCTATTGGGGCTGGTGGATTGCATGGGGGCCTTTTGTCAGCATGTTCATTGCCCGTATCTCCAAGGGCCGGACCATTCGCGAATTTATTCTTGGTGTTCTTGTGGCACCTACGACACTGGCAGCTTTCTGGATCACTATATTTGGCAACAGCGCCTTTTATCTGGAGCTTTACGGTGACGGCGGTGTTACAGAGGCTGTGAACAAAGATATCACTACTGCCCTGTTTACCACTCTGAAACTGCTAATTGAGAGTGAGCTGATGTCTGTGCTGATGGCGAGCATCTGCACCATCATGCTGGTGACTTATTTTGTGACCTCCGGGGACTCGGCGACTCTGGTGATTTGTACCCTGGTGTCTATGGGGAGTGACAATCCGCCCGCCCGGTTCAGAGTGTTCTGGGGCCTGGTGATTGGTGCCTCGGCAGCCGTTCTACTGTACGCCGGTGGTCTTAAGGCTTTACAAACAGCCTCTATCGTTGCGGCACTGCCATTCTCGATCATTCTGCTTCTTGCCACCTATGGTCTTATCAAAGCCCTGCGCGAGGAGGCTTTACCAGGTGGGGAGGGTTACGGGGTCTCAATGGCAAGAGATGGACGTTCCTGATAGATATGGACTGTGAGCAAGATTTGCACGGTCATTTCAGTCGATTACAAGAGGTTTGTTATGTCTACACGAGTGATTTTGCCCCGCATCATGCAGGTGGGGGCGGGGGCCAGCCAGGCTCTTCCTGATGTACTGGCCAGTTTGAGTTGTACAAGGCCTCTCATTATTACTGATGCCATGATGGTTCAGCTGGGTTATGTCCAGATACTGCAGGACTGTCTGACAAAAAACGACATTGAGTCCAGTGTTTTTGCAGATACCGTACCGGAACCCACCGTCGGCTCCATACGGGCGGGTGTTGAAATGGCCAGGCAGGAAAACTACGACTGTATTGTCGCTCTGGGTGGAGGTAGTCCTATCGACAGTGCCAAGGCAATAGCTGTACTGTCATGCCATGGCGGTGAAATGCGGGATTATAAGTTCCCAAGGATCATGGATCAGCCCGGACTGCCGGTGATTGCCATACCCACCACTGCCGGTACGGGCTCTGAGGCCACTCGAGTCACCATTATCACGGATGAAACCTGCGACGAAAAAATGCTCTGTGTCGGGGCTGCTTATATGCCGACAGCGGCACTGGTGGACTATAACCTGTCTTTGAGTGTGCCTGCCCGAACGACAGCAGACACAGGTATTGATGCACTGACCCACGCCATGGAGGCCTACGTCAGTAAAAAAGCCAGTTTATACAGTGACAGTCAGGCTCTGGAAGCCATGCGCCTGATTGCACCGAACCTTCGAACTGCTTATCACAATGGCAAGGATGAAAAAGCCCGCGAAGCCATGATGCTGGGCTCAACTCTGGCGGGTGTCGCCTTTTCCAATGCTTCGGTGGCTCTGGTGCATGGTATGAGCAGACCTATTGGCGCTTTTTTCCATGTTCCCCACGGCTTGTCCAATGCCATGCTATTGCCGGCTGTGACTAAGTATTCAATTCCCGCTGCGCCTGATCGCTATGCTGACTGTGCGCGGGCTATGGGCGTCGCTGAACAGGGAGACACTGATGACGTAGCAAACCAGAAGCTGCTGATCGAGCTTAAAGCTCTGAATGACGAGCTTTCAGTTCCCGGTCCACAGGAATTTGGCATTGATAAAGATGCATTTTTTGATGTGCTGGACATCATGGCATTACAGGCTCTGGCATCCGGTTCACCGGCTAATAATCCCAGGGTGCCTGACGCAGAAGAGATTAAAACGATTTACCAGCAGCTCTGGGACTAAGCCAAAACCAAACAAGACAGTCGCGAGCCAAGAAAACCATTTCTGATAATAACAAGAGAGTGAAAAAATGAACACGATTGGCCACTTGATCAATGGTAGTGAAGTCAATGATGATATACGTCATCAGGCGGTTTATAACCCGGCAACCGGACAGGCTGAAAAGCAGGTTGCTCTGGCTTCCAAAGCTAGAGTAGAAGAGGCGGTTGCCGCCGCAGAAGCAGCTTTCCCTGCCTGGAGAAACACGCCTCCGATAAAGCGTGCCCGCATCATGTTCCGGTTCAAGGAACTCCTCGAGCAGAATGCCGAACGTATCTGTGAATTGATCGGTCAGGAGCATGGCAAGATCTCCCACGATGCCATGGGGGAGCTGCAACGCGGTATTGAAAATGTTGAATATGCTTGCGGTGCGCCAGAGCTGTTAAAGGGAGAGCACAGTCGCAATGCCGGACCTGGCATTGATTCCTGGAGTGAGTTTCAGCCTCTGGGGGTTGTTGCCGGGATCACTCCCTTCAACTTTCCGGTCATGGTGCCACTTTGGATGTACCCGATGGCCATTGTCTGCGGCAATACCTTTGTTTTGAAGCCTTCCGAGCGGGTACCAGGTTCAACCCTGTTCGTGGCTCAACTGCTGCAAGAAGCCGGTCTGCCTGCAGGTGTCATGAATGTTGTCAATGGTGACAAGGAAGCTGTGGATACACTGCTACATGATGAAAGAGTCCAGGCTATCAGCTTTGTTGGATCTACCCCCGTCGCTGAGACTATCTACACGACAGCGACAGCTAATGGCAAAAGATGCCAGGCATTGGGTGGTGCCAAGAACCATGCGATCGTAATGCCGGATGCCGATATGGACAATGCTGTTAATCAGCTGCTGGGAGCAGCTTTTGGTTCCTCCGGCGAGCGCTGCATGGCATTGTCTGTAGCCGTTGCTGTGGGTGATGAAGCGGCCGACCAGTTGGTAGGCAAGCTGACAGAAGCCATGCAGTCCCTGAAAGTGGGTGCATACAACGACAGCTCAAATGATTTTGGACCGGTCATTACCCGACAGCATCAGGAAAAAGTAGTCGGTTTCATTGACAGTGCCGAAGAGCAGGGAGCCGAGATCGTGGTTGATGGTCGCCAGCCCGATGTCTGCGGCTATCAGGAAGGTTACTTTGTCGGTGGTACACTTATTGACAGGGTAACGCCAGAAATGACCAGCTATCAGAACGAAATCTTTGGCCCCGTCCTGCAGGTTGTCCGAGTCAACAGTATGCAGGAAGCCATGGATCTGATTGATCGTCATGAATACGGTAATGGTACCTGCATCTTTACCCGGGATGGGGAGGCCGCTCGTTATTTCTCCGATCACATCAGGGTAGGAATGGTGGGTATCAATGTGCCTTTGCCAGTGCCAGTGGCCTATCATAGCTTTGGTGGCTGGAAGCGCTCACTGTTTGGTGATCTCCATGCTTATGGTCCGGATGCGGTGCGTTTTTATACACGTCGCAAGACCATTACCCAGCGCTGGCCTTCAGCGGGTGTCCGGGAAAGTGTACAGTTTTCGATGCCCACCATGAAGTAAGCAGAGTTGAGGTAATAGCCCCGGAATCAGTTTGATTACAGGTTTGTTACAAAAAATGAACTGTCTTTCGGATGTTTGGGAATAATACTGCAGGCTCTCGCCCTGCAGTGATTATTACAGTGAAGAAGCGACTACCCCCACTGAACTGGCTGCGCTCCTTTGAGGCGTCTGCCCGACTGCTCAGCTTTACCCATGCAGCCAATGAATTGAATCTTACCCAGGCTGCGGTCAGCCAGCAGGTCAAAGGTCTTGAGTCTCAGCTTGGAGTAGCCCTGTTCAAGAGGCTTCCCCGCGGGCTGGAATTGACGGAAGCCGGTATGGCTTATCTTCCCGCTGTTCATGAAGCAGTCAGCTCGCTGGCCGTGGCTACGGAAGAGCTGTTTGGTCAGGGCAGGGACAGATTGCTGACTGTCAGGGTGAATCTGGTCTTTTTTACGACCTGGCTGGCTCCTAGAATGGGCCGTTTCAGAGAAGAGTTTCCTGAGATCGGCATACGTTTTACCAGTAATATCTGGGCGGAGGACAAGGACAGGGAAGCAGACCTTGAAATACGTTATGGACGGGGCGACTGGCCGGGTCTTAAGTCTGATTGTTTAACAGAGGACGAGCTCTTTCCTGTTTGCAGTCCGGTCTTGGCCAGAGGGCTGCCACTGCCCGATTGTCCGGAACAGCTATCAGGTCATACCCTGTTGCATGTCATTGGTTATGAAGAAGGCTGGGGGTACTGGTTCAAGCAGCTGGGTTGTGAATTCCACGAAAACTCTTCAGGCATGCAGTTTGATACCCTGATTACAGCACTGGAAATGGCGAAGTATGGTCAGGGTTTTGCACTGGGCCGGACGTCACTTGTCGCAGGAATGTTGGCCAGTGGTGAGCTGGTGGCGCCATTGCCGCAGAGAGTCAGGACTTCTGAGGGATTCTATCTCACTGCTCCTGCCCGTCAGTACCTGCACCCCAAGGCAGAAATGTTCAGGAGCTGGCTTTTGGAAAATAGTCGTAGCAGCAAAGTGTCGTCATCAAAGAGCCAGTTAAATGAAGATACGAAGGTGGTTGATAGTGTAGATTGATTGACCCTGTCTCCCAGTGCTTACAGCGCAAGCGCACCTTGGCTATTTCCTTAAAGCAGGCCCAAGCCCCGGGTCATGCTTTGCGGTTTTACTGTGAGCTCTACAATGTAGCCATCCAGGAGCTTTGGAAGCTCAAGCTGGTTGGGAAGGCTGCGTCATTAGATTAGGCTGTTGAGGGGGAGGTTAGTGGGCCTGTCGATGCTGTTATGAACTTTTCTAGAAGAATTTGGCTCCAAGTATGTATGTATCTTTATCAAGGAAGGGTTAAAGCATGGATTCATCTATCAAACCAATATTAACTGTGTCAACTATGGCATCGTCTCAAACGGTAGATGGAACTGCATATTCTCCTGTGACAATAGATCCTTCCAGTAAAAACCTTCTCGTTAAAAGTGATGATGAATTAAAGCCAAAAACATTGGGGGCAAGAAAAAAGATAGAGGAATATTCTGTTGAAAGGGTGCATAGTTCTCCTTTACATAAAAAAATAGTTGATCAACTTTTGTGTACTCAGTCTGATTTAGATGTTGATGTAGTATCCTATCAAACAATGATAGACTCGCTTAAGTTTTCAGGGATAGACACTTGGGAACAAGTTGAAAGTTTGAATTTAAGAATAGTACCTCCCGGGCCTGTATTTCATACATGGTGGGCTAAATATGGCACAGGAATCTTTGATGGTAGTAATAACCCAGAGCATATTAAAGGTTTAAACTATGTTAGGCGAATTGAAGAGCAAGCTGAAAAATTAAAACAATGGGATGTGCCTGTGTTTATTGTATATCTTGAAAGAGATATGCAGGAGTCTGAATTGATAAAGATGAGGACTTTATTTAAAAAGCATGAAAATATAATAATGCTCAGTCTAGAGAAAGATCTTGATTTTCTTAGTGACTGTAAATATTGTCTCGAAACCAATAGTTCACAGCTGATCGATGACGTTCGTTGTGTAATATGTAAAGAATTTCCTTTTGTTTTAAGTGCAGTAAAAAATAAAGCAAAAGAAGAATCTAAGTTTGAATATATAAAAAGGCTAGAATTAATGAAAGGAAAAAGCATAATATATTCAGATATTGATAATACATTCATACGTAGACCTCTGTATCAAATAGCAGCAAATGGTTTCAGGCTGGGCAGTGTGGTTTCTAATAGATTTAGGTTTGTTAATTCTTTTCATAGTGATCATGTCCCTTCTAGAATTGCTCGTCATATCAATTATTTTTTGCATGAAGGATTCTATTGCGAAAAAATGCAGCGTTTTAACTCTGATTACTTACTGAAATCAGCTGACTCACTTTATGAATATCTTTCAAGTGGTGAGGCATTTGATAGTTATAAAGAAATGGCAGGTTCTTTAGATTTAAACAAATGCAGCATATTTGGAAACGACATTGGATATATAATTATGGATCAAAAGGCTTTGGATAGAGGTGAAAAGCTTTTTACCGGTTTATCCGGTTTAGAATGGATAAACGCTTTTGAAAATAGGCAGCCACTTGACTTCAGAGTTGAAAATCTGCTCGGTTTACAACAAATTAAGCAGTTGCATTATGGTAGAGACGGAACATGGAGGCATGAGCCTCCGCCCCGTTAGAGGTGCACTCTCACGGGCACGTTTTTTTCCAATAAGTCAGTCAAGTGGGTATTGATATTGACAGAGCTGCTTCGATGTGTGCGGAGCATACTGCTCCAGAAATCCCATAGTTAACTGCGTTGGATATTGTGAGTATTATGCCTGGGCCAGTAATTGCGATGGTCAGTGATGCAACAAATATGAATAGAATTGTCCATTGTTCACTCGTTATGTGTGGGGTTTGAACTTTTTGGTCATCCCCTGACTTGCAGGAGAAACAAGTTTGTAGCCTAGCAGCCTGTCGGACTTAAGCGTCCGTAGCGAGGATTGCAAGAAATTGAG
>NZ_JAHHPN010000532.1:0-5420 GCF_024606325.1 Endozoicomonas sp. ONNA1 | reverse complement strand
GTCATTCTCCCATGCAGAAAGTATTCCTTACTCTTACACTCTGGGTGCCCTCTACGAATCCCGCGCCGAGCACTTTTTACGGTAATAAAAGTACTCAGTTCTGAGGTAGTAGTATGACACACGCTTGCCCCAATGCATTGCGCCTTGCCGTGGCCGTTGCCATCAGTTCTTCCATCCTTGGTACACAGGCACTGACCGAACGCAGGCTACAGACAAAATCTATCGATATTCAGGGCAATGGACACGCGGAGTTTACCCACAGTGAGGTCATAGTTAAGCCAACTTTAGGTCACAACCAGCAACCAATACCCAAATCCATTACCACCACCTACCCCGATCAGACTCAAACCAGAGCTGGCTATAACATTCCTTCTGAAGGCTTCACAGATGTTCTTTCCGGCATCAGTGGTGGTGTTTCCAGTATTGATCTGTTTGAAACGGACAAAGATGGCGTTGCTCAGAAATACACCAAAGTCCTGAAGGTAGGTAATGAGGGGATCTTCAAGATTACCCATAATCTTGCCGAAGAAGTACTGGTCATTGAAGTCAGAAACGGAATGACCAGTCAGGATTCAATTAAGGCTGTTCGAAGTCAATCGGGTGACATCCAACCACTGGAACCGACAACGAAAATCGCCAGCCCCAATCATTTGGTCGGGGTGCTGAAAGGAGCCAATGAAAGAGCAGGTAGCCTTGGCGAAGTTGATCACTATGTTGCCCTTGCCACCATCGAAGTTGACAAAATTGAAGTGAACAGTCGCACCTTTATGCGCCTTGTCGCTGCAGACGATGAGCCTCCTGATTTGCAGAGTCTGGATCAAGCACTCTTTGTTAATGATGAGCCACTTTTGGCAGCAGCGACCTCTGCCTATACCCAGGTTCATACTCTGAGAGAGGGTTTACAACAGAAAGCTCTGGACGATCTTTTGTACTACCATAAACCCGTCGGCTATGTTGTAAACGTTGGGGATGAGTGGCGGGCTTGCCCTGTGCCTGAAGGTTATCCAAAGCTGGAAGTGACTGAAGCTCCGGGAGAGATTATTGTTTTCCATGGTCAGAAGCAGAATCCGACAGATGTCGCTTTTGTGGAAAAAATCTTTGACGTCTGGAAAAGGGTTGATGCTAATACCCCCGCTCCTGGAGTATCAACACAAGTTAAAAAAGACAAGATCAAAAGCTACCAATACGTCATTCGAAGCAGGCAGATGGAACTGCTCGAGGGGTTAGCTGCGCGGCACGATGTTGGTGTTTTCGAAGATCATGATGCGGCGCTTATGCTGGCATACTATGAAATTCTCCAGCAGGCATTGACCGCTGCTACTCCTGATCATGCAGATGAATTTTATTTCTCAGTAGAACACGTCAAATTCGCCTCGTCTTTCATTACGCCACCCTCGATACATAATCAACTTGCAAAACACTTCAGCTTCAAACCCGCACTTAGAGATTTTCTGACTAACCCGCATTTTGTTCGGAATTTTCTCAATATTTTACCCTTTGCCGCCGAATTACAGACCGATAATTTTTACAACGCGAAACCGTTTGCAGACAAAATCATGGCCGACATGGCCAGAGAGATGATTGAGAATCAAATCAAGCTGGAAGAGCAGCGGGCAGCAGAAGGCGAACTCATCAAGCTTAGAAACCAGTTAAGGATCACAACGGAGAAAGTTACTGCCAGTGAAATGCTAACAAAGGAAACACTCCTGCTCTATCGGCAATCTGAGGATGCGCGAGCACGGCTTTCTGTCTATGTGGAAGAGCTGGTGAAAGAAGTTAACATACTGGATGTTCAACAAAAAAGCCTGCGCAACGAAATACTTTCAATGAGAGCTCCAGACGACGAATTTCATAAAGATCAGCTTCAGAAAAACCAGGCACTGGAAGAACGCATCGCACAGTTTGAAGAACGCATCGCACATTTAGAAGAACGCATCGCACAATTTGAAGTAATGCGACACAACAGATTCCATCGTCTTGCAGATTTGAAACCGAAAGTGGATGACATTACAACACCAGACCTCCAGGAAGCCATGCCTAAAGTCCTCAAGACGCTGAGTGCCGTAGAAAAAGCTCTGGAGATTCATTACCTTGATGAAAACGACGATCTGTATCTCCGTCGTCAGGGCATTGCTGAAGACATGCAGGAATACATCAGAGACGCCAGACAGCGGGCAGAGGAAGAGGCCCGGTACATACTGGAAGTTGTAGCAGAAATGCTCAACATCAACGTCAGTGAAGAGGATGACAAAACATCAAAACTCACCAGGATTTTCAGCGTACTTAACAGCTATGATCTCTCAGATAAAATACTGGGTGAAACGCTGGATGAGATTGATAGCATCCTCTGGAGATATGAAAGCAAAATTCTGCACGCGAAGGATTTCCAGCTGCTCACCCTTCTTGCGCACCTTCACTATAAACTCCAGGACCCTGGCCCGAACACGCAAGCCAGAGACCAACAGACTGATCTGCTGGAAGCCATAGAAAAAATACTCAACATAAAATTCAATAAAGAGGACGACAATGCAGTAAAACTTGCCCGGGTTCATACAATACTTGACGGCGATGATGTCTCAGGACACTTGCTGGATCAGATAGATCAAACCCTCCGGAAAGAAGACGGCGCAGCTCTGAACGAGAGGGATCTCAAACTCAACAAGCTTCGTGCGATTCTTCACTATAAAGTCAAAGATTCGTGCCTGGACATGCAAGTCAAAAAACAACAGGCAAGTCTGCTTGGAGCTTTAGAGAGAGAGCTGAACATCTACCCTCATAGAAACGCTGCTGCTGAAGGAAGAGGCAAGGCTACCACTGTCAAACTGGCCAAAGTTCTGAATGTGGCATTTGAGCAGGATGACGACCTGGCTGAACAAAAGGGTGCCCTGAGCACTAAAATTCAGGAATTATTCGAAAAATCAGACGCACTCTATGATGACGAAGCTGCCCGAAGAGTCTGGAACAATGAAATGGCTCATCAACTCAACATTGAGGACTACAAAGAGGATGCCACTATTGAAGACCAGAACAGTCTGGTTGAAAAAAAACTCCAACAGTTGAATAAAGAAGTTTTCAATGCGGGTCAGCCTGACGTTAATGAGCGCCTTACTGCCATTGAGAAAGAGCTTGACAGGCAAATAGCCCGACTGGGCCCCAAGCCCCGATACGTTCTTGATCGTGAGGTGGCCACTGCCAGACGAGCATTGGAAGAAGCTGAAAGTAATCTGAGAGATGTTCATCGCGAACTGAAGACGCTGCGTGGCAAGCACATTGTATTTGCCGGGAAACTTTCTGACCTGGACTATATCCCCGATAAAGACGATGTAGCTCTCAATCAGCTAATGAAAAAACTTCAGACCGACCTGGGTCTGACTGCAGGTGACGAACAAACATCTGAAGAGCGAGTAGAAGACATCAGACATTTCCTGCAGGAATACAGTGCAGAAAAACGAGATGAGATCACTGAGAAACTGAGAGCCAAACATGATCTGAATCTCCTGATCAAAGAAGGTGACCTCAGTACACTGCAAAATACTGATTACATTTTCTCCGTTACAGCCCATAAAAATAATCATGATCCGGACGAAACCGGTATCCTCGAGGAAGCATTGAATGAACTGTCTTTAGCCAAAAAAAACTACGCTCAGGTCACGAAATTCCTGCGCGATCGTGACAGAAAATGTATGGACTTGACCAGTAGATGGTTTGAAAAGAGGGATGCACAGGAGAATCTGGATCGTAAAAAACAGGAGAATATCGATTTTGGAGATTCCGATGAGAAGGCTAAATCCGTACATAAGAACGAAATGGCTAAGCTGGATTGGATCCTGAAGCAGAAAAATGAAGCTATATCAAAAGCAGAAGACGATCTTGCAGATTATGATGAAGCGTTTCTTGATGCCACTGAAGAAGCCGTGGATCTTAAACCAGATACTTCTGACACCTTTGGACAACGGATGGATGCCCTGAGAAACAAACAGTTAGAACTGGGCGGAAAAGATGGTAATGGTGGCAAGATCCGGCAACTGATGAAACAGGCCCGTCTGGAAGAGGAGATTGAAATCAGGAAAGCAGACATCAGGAGAAGGAAGGAAGTCCTGAATGCCGCAGAGACAGCTGTCGAAAGTGATCGTGGCCCCTTCCAGTACACACTGAAACAGGCAAAAATTCGAGCCGCTATGGACGCCTTCATGCAGCAGCACTCACTCAAACAACAAGCTCTGGAAGCTGCAATAGGTCTGGCAGAATTAGCAGCAGAAAGCGGTAAGACAACACCGTTCCTTAAGACACCATTCCTTACAACTTGCGATTTTGACGATGAATTTGCACCGATTCGCTTGCAGGCAATGGTCGGAGACAAGCTGACGTTTAAACAGGCCAGTCGGATTGTGGAAGTTTTCAAGAGCCTGAAGGCAACGTTCCCGGAATACCCCTCCGAGCCTGAAGAGGAGCAACCTCGTAATGCCCTGGAAGAAGTCCGGATTCTAACGTACAGGGCCAGGAATGAGTTGAAAACCGGGGCTCAACAATACGACAACGAAATTTATGGCATGGGCAAAAGAGCCATCCACTTCGTCGAGCATGAACCAGAGAACCTGAAAAGTTTCTCTGAATACTTCGCTACCCATTCTGCCAGTGTTGACAGAATCATAGCTCTTGTGCGTGACGGTCTGATCAGCAAGATTGAACTTGAAAGCTACATGAAGGCCGTCAGAGGTGTCGACGGTTATCAGACAGTGGACGAGTTTGAACACTTCCTTGGCTACAAGCACGGCGTCAATCTGCCTGACTTCAGGAAAGTTGTCCAGATGCTGTCCGACAAGGGTGCTGAGGAATTCATGCAAAGTGCCTTTGCCCCTACCATAACCGCCACTGGGCCGACAGGTATGAAAGAGTCTGTTGCCGGCATGAAAGAGTACGCCGCTGCGGTCATCGCCAACTACGTGCTTGACGATATTGCCTTTGAAAACGGCCACAGGACGGCAGCATTCCTGGCCAATGTTCAGGACACCCTGACACCTTACGCCAGTGCTGTTGGCGTGTCCGAATCAGACCTGATCCATGCTATCCATGACACATTGATGCAGGCTCATGCCGCAGCGGTTAAGCACCAGTTCAATGATTACTGGGTCAAACCTTCAGCTTCTCTGGTACAGGCGGTCACCTGGTACTACTCCAACTACAGACCTCTACTGGTGACCCATTCCGTCCTGGAGGCAGCCAGACTGTCTCTCTCAAACATGGCGTTCCTCTATCTTCTGGATCTGACCAACCGGGGCGATTACACACACAGGATGCTCTCACCTTTCCGGCGCTGGCTGGAACGCTTTGGTATTGACCTTGACCGAACCGGCCAATATGCCTGCCACAGTGGCATTGAAAAAATCTCTGAAGCAGGCGGGCTGGCCATGCCATTGGGC
>NZ_JAHHPN010000531.1:0-17345 GCF_024606325.1 Endozoicomonas sp. ONNA1 | reverse complement strand
TTGGTATTCTGGCGGCAGTGGCGATTCCCCAGTACCAGAACTATACCCGTAATGCCACTGCTAGCGCTGCTATTCAGGAAGCTAACGCCTATAAAACAGCTATTTCGATCTGTTTACAGTCACACGCATTGGCTGATTGTGATCTTACTGAAAATTCAGTGCCTGGTCCCGCAGGGAAAGTAAGTGCAGGAGCATCAGACAAATCGTCTATTGTAATTACACCTGGAAGTCCATTTGGTAGTCAAACGGTGACTATGTGTCCAGACACTGTAGGAACCAGCTGGCAGGTTTTTTGTACTGGTGCAGCGGGAGCAAATAACTTATGTGCTATAGATGCTGTTCAGAATTATCCCGGTTATACCACTACTATTTCAGCTTGTCCATAATAAAATTTGTCATCAACTAGGCCGGATTAAATCCGGCCTTTTTTCTGTCTGGCGTTTATCTGACGATAAAAGTGACTCCAGAATGAAGCCTGGTTGTAGCTGCTTGCAAATAAAGTCCGTTTTACCTGCAAAAAAGCCCCCCTTTTTTTGATCCCCAATTAACTGAGAATAATACCCTGACCATGCTCGTATTAATTGACAATGTGCCCGAATGAATCGAGATAAATGGCTATTCCCCAATAGCTATGTGCTCTGGACCCGAAAGATATACCCTTTCTATTTTGTAGTTTAAATGCAGTATCCTTAACGGTTGACAAAAGAAAATACCACAACGGTCAAAAAAACTGTGACGTCACCATAGTCGGGGAGGATGGCTGGCAGCAGTCAAGCAGGACGGTCTGCGACTATGCCATAGCCCTGTCGAATCGCAGAAGCGCTTTAATGGGCTTTTAACGGGAAAGCACACTTATTTTCTTGATCTATCCTTCCTTTCTGTAAACCGGAAAGCAGGGATAGAATTATTAAACACTCACTCTTTGTAGCAGCGCTCTTACTGCTATTGTTTTCTGTCAACTGCCAGACCCAACCATTGACAGAACGTTATATTGTCGAGCTTGAGCAGAAAAAAGGTTCTACGAAACAGCGCTTCACTATAATGCGTGACCGGCGTACATTCTCAGGTAACCCGTCAGTCATTGCCTACGCAAACAGTTATACAGAATCAGGCTTGCCACCTGATCACAATCCACACAAATCGGGCGAATACGGGGTTAAAACAACACATATTGAATCGATTTCATGGCAATGGCTCTACAACATCCAGCTGCTGGTGGGTTACGAACTAATCCTGACAACCAAAGGCGCCTCTCTAAAAATCACACCTTATTCGTGGTCACCTGTAGAAATGGCCGTCACTGTCAGTTGGCTTTTACAGAACTATTGGAACCCCGGTTCACCGTCGTTTAACCCGAGTGGACAACAAAAGGCGAGTGAGTTTCATCCGTTTGCCACCATCACTATGATGTTTGGCTCTGGAAATAACCATCAAACCTGTCAGCAACAGGGCCAGCCATCAGAATCGTCCGGCCAGAATGCCACCTTAGCCACAGGCTATTGCACCAGTCTTGTGTGCTCTGACTCTGGAAACGGTAACGGAGACCCTCATCAACATTTGCACAGTTTAGGTTTAAATTGTTTCGTCCAGCCCTGTCACGGCGTTTGTCAATTCCGATCCTCAACCGTTAGCACGGGGTTAGCTCAATCGCCGTTGGATTCTGTAGGAGTTTCGACAGTAGCAACACCCGGACAAAACGCTCCTTTGAATAGCTGCAACTCTTTAGAAGGGGTCGCCTCAGACGGGGTTGCCTCAGACAGGGTTGCCCTGAACTCAGTCGATGCAGGGGAAGCCAGTACAACGGCTCCTGCCGGGAAAGCAACTTGTAACGTGATAGTGGTCGAGGAGGATGGTCAGCTGCGGCAATGCTGGAAAGTCTGCAAGAATGCTCGTGCTCTCTACACACACAAATACATGTACCACAGCGGGCAACAAACCTGTGAATTGCCCGTGTTCGGGGAGGATGGCCATCAGCAGCCATGTGGGAAAGTATTCAAGCATGTCCGATCTCTGTTATGTCACAAAAGCAGATACCATACCGGGCAACGAACCTGTGAGGCCACGGTAGCCGGAGAGGATGGCCAACAGCGACCATGTGGTGTGTCCTGTAAAAATGCCAGAGCCCTGACCGATCACAAAGACAGATACCACAGAAAACAACGAACCTGCGATGTGGCTGCGATCGGGGAAGATGGCCAGCCGCGGCCATGCGGGATGGTCTTCAACGGCCCTAAAGCGCTGTTGGATCACAAAGCAATCTACCACTCAGAGCCACAAACCTGTGACATGACCGTGCTCGGGAAGGATGGCAAACAGCGGCCTTGCGGGACGGTCTGCAAGAATACCCATGCCCTTCACTGTCACAAAAGCATTTACCACAATGGACAAAAGACCTGTGACATCACTGTGGTCGGGGAAGACGGCCATGAGTGGCCATGTGGGAAAACCTTCAAGCATGCCCGATCACTGTCATCTCACAAAATCAGATACCACACCGGGGAACAAACCTGTAAGGCGACAGTGGTCGGTAAAAGTGGCCAGCAGCGACCATGCAGAACGCTCTGCAAGAATGAACAAGCCCTGATAAATCACAAAGACAGGTACCACAGGAGTCCACGAACCTGTGACGTCATCGTGGTCGGGGAAGATAGCCAGCTGTTGCCATGCGGGAGGGTATTCAATGGCCCCAAAGCGTTGTCGGATCACAAAAGAAGCTCCCACAGTGGGCCACAAACCTGTGAGGTGACGGTGACCGGTGATGATAGCCAGCTGCAGCTATGCGGAAAGGTTTGCGACAGTCTCAAAGCCCTGTCGAATCACAAACGAATACATCGAAAACGCAAGCTTGATGACCTGAAATGCAATGATAAAGATAGTCCTTGATCTAGCCACTGCCCTTTCATAAAGATAACAATCAAAAGACACTCTTCATCTAAGTGGGAGCATCAGCGCAGTAATTGTTTTTTAACGGCATGAACCCGTATAAGATTATGATCCTACTGCGGAACGAGACAGCCCGGAAGCCAGAGAGGTTTTTATTGTTGATGCTTTTGAGACTGCTTAAGGCGGAAATACAGTCATGGTCGTCTAAACCATTCAATAGAGTCCCTGATGCTCGGAGCATTTAAATAGCTTTTAGCTCTCCGAGCCTGCTCAACGGACATCAAAGCCACAGCAGCTATTTCCTGAGGCGTAGCATTAAGAATTTTTTTCCAGCTTTTGAAATGGGCTACCAGTTTTTCAGAACGACTTTCTCCCACCTGTGGAATGCTCAAGGCTCTTATCTGGGACTTCAGAGAAGCCATGTGGAGAGTGCCGAGTACCATTAGCAGTTGTTTCGATGAGTGCTCATTTAAGCCTGCCTGTTTCAGATCATATTCAGACATTTTGAAACTATCTGGTAAGCGGCTGATAATTTTATTTAACATCAGTTTTTTAATCAGAGGCTCGTGCAAGAAGGGAATATCCAACCTTGTCCCCAGCCACTTTACTCTTGCCGTCAGCTGTTCTTCACAGCCGGGCTTCAACTCCAGGCAGGAGAAGGCATCGTAACCTGTCGGGTCTGGTGGTGTCGATTGGGTGCGATGCTCCGGTCTCAGAACAACCTGACCAAAAACGGGTGTAGCGGCACCTTTCAGCTGAACAGAAATCTGGTCGCCAATAGCAATATCCTTCCCAGTCAGGTTTTTGATGCTGCCCAGTGATACCTGACGGACTGTCTCCCCTCTGATTGCTACCGGTTCCACCTGAAGTACCGGGGTGATATGGCCGGTTCGTCCCACTCTGAAATCAACGCCCTTAACTTCCGTTACCGCACTGTCTGAAGCGAATTTCCAGGCAATGGCCCAGGCAGGGCTGCGGCTGTCCCAGCCCAGTTTTTTGCGAAGCTCGAGGTTGTCCAGTTTCAGAACAATACCGTCCATCAGGAAGGGTTCTTCACCACTGGGTTTGCTGTAGGTTTGACGGATTTTTTCTATCTCTTTCAGAGTATTCACCAGATCGGTATACCGGGCGGGCAGTTCAAAGCCATAGCTGTATAGGGTGTTAATAACCGTTATGTCGCTCTCAAACGGGCTGTTGACCCAGCGCCAGGGGAAAAACTCGATACTGTCCAGTGAACTAACATCCAGTTCTTTGCGACTGATATGGCCGGAGACAAAATGGCGGGCACTGCTGTAAGTGGAATGTCTGACGGTCTCACTCAAACGGGCAAACAGTTCTCCATGGAGGATAATGTCATTGTATTCCGTTTTCAGCACTTTCGGGATCATGGGCATCTGTTTGACTGCATCTAGAATATTCTCTCCTCTGTCGCCTGTGCCACGGGTGGAAGCGGCTACCAGTTTGCGGTTCTGATAAACCAGCTCAACCGCAACACCATCTATCTTGGGTTGAACCAGAATGCTTTCCTTTCCGGCTTCTTTGAGGAATTTTTTGATGTCGTTAATGTCCCGGGCTTTTTTCAAACTACCCATAAAGGCGCGATGATCGACTTGTCCTTCGGCATTCTCTTCAGCGACAGCGGGGAGTGTCAGTTCTGGAAAACAGTGTTTCAGAGATTGCAGTTGAGCTTTTAGCGCATCGTATTCATGGTCGGTAAGGACCGGAGAGTGCTTGTTGAAGTAGAGATCGTCGTGGTGTTTGATTTCTTTGTGCAGAGCAGTGATCTGCTTTTCAGCCTGCACAGCAGACCAGCTTGGGCAGGCACTCCATGCCGCCACTGGGATGAGCAAAAGTAAGGGTAAAAAAAGGTGTTTCATGATCAGTTTTCCGGGGCGGGTATCGTCTTTTATTGATCGGCAACAAAAGACGAAACTGATCGGGAGGTGGGTCAGAATCAAATGGCTATAAGTTTACGGGTTATAGCCATTGGGATTTTCGGACTGCCAGCGCCAAGCGTCGGTCACCATGTCTTCCAGTCCTCGCTCTGCTTTCCAGCCTAGCTGATTGAGGGCTCTTTCGGGATTGGCATAGCAGGCAGCAATGTCTCCGGAACGGCGAGGTGTGATTTCATAAGGCACATTTTGTCCAGACGCTTTCTCAAACGCTGCAACGATTTCCAGTACGCTACAACCTTTGCCTACGCCGAGGTTCCAGATATGTACGCCTTTGGTTGTACGAAGTTTTTCTATGGCTTTGACATGGCCCAGTGACAGATCCACGACGTGGATATAATCACGAACTCCGGTGCCGTCGACGGTGGGATAGTCGTCACCAAAGACTCGCAGTTTTTCCAGCTTTCCAATGGCCACCTGAGACACATAGGGCATCAGGTTGTTGGGGATGTCATTAGGATCTTCGCCGATACGACCAGAAGGGTGAGCGCCTGCCGGATTAAAGTAACGAAGCAGCGCAATGCTCCAGTCTGTATCTGATTTGAAGAGGTCTCCCAGAACTTCTTCCACCATCAGCTTCGAGCGACCGTACGGATTGGTGGCACTCAGCGGAAAATCTTCCGTGATCGGCAGAGTGGCCGGATCACCATAGACAGTCGCTGACGAGCTGAAAACGATACGTTTAACACGAGCTGCCTGCATGGCCTGACAAAGTACCAAGGTGCCGTACACATTGTTGTCATAGTAATCGAGTGGAATCTCGCAGGACTCTCCTACGGCTTTCAACCCTGCAAAGTGGATGACGGCTTCAAAATCATGCTGTTGAAAGAGAGTGTCCAGCAAGGCTCGATCGCGGATGTCGCCGTTCACAAACTCCAGTGTCTTGCCAGTTATCTCCTGAACCCGGCGCAGAGATTCTTGGTTGCTGTTGCTAAGGTTGTCCAGAACTACTATTTCGTAGCCGTCGTTTAATAATTCCAGGCAGGTATGGCTACCGATATAACCAGCCCCCCCTGTGACCAGAATTTTACTCATGCTCTGTGGCTTCCTGTTCAGATCTCTGTGATATCAACCAGTCTCATGGAAAGGTCAACGGACTCAATGTCTTTGGTGAGCGTTCCGATAGAAATAAAGTCGACGCCGGTCGCTGCGATCATCGGCAGGCGCTCCTCGGTGATTCCTCCGGAAGCTTCCAGTCCGGGCTGAGGCGCTGGCAGAGTTTTGTTCAACTCAACGGTCTCACGCAGTGTTTCCAGAGGGAAGTTGTCCAGCATGATAATGTCGGCACCAGCGCTTCTTGCCCGTCGGAACTCCTCCATGTTCTCGACTTCCACTTCTACGGGTTTGCCCGGAGCCATGGTTCGGGCGGTGTCGACTGCCTGCTCAATACCCCCGCAGGCGGCAATATGGTTTTCCTTGATCAGGAAGGCATCATAAAGTCCGATTCGGTGATTGTGGCATCCGCCTGCCTTGACGGCGTACTTTTGGGCAAGACGAAGACCGGGCAGGGTTTTGCGGGTGTCCAGCAGTCGAACGTCTGTCTCTTTGACCTGACTGGCATAGTGATAACAGCGGGTAGCGGTGCCGGAAAGGGTCTGAAGGAAATTCATGGCAGCACGTTCACCGGTCAACAGGCTTCTGGCAGGGCCTTCCATGTAAACCAGAACCTGATCCGCTGCAACACGTTCACCTTCCTTAACCTGCCAGTTCAGATTGACCGATGAATCGATCTGTCTGAACACTTCATCAAACCAGGGGCGTCCGGCAATAACGGCAGGCTCACGGCATAGGATACGGGCTTTGGCCATTTGCCCGGCAGGAATCAGAGAGGCCGTAATGTCACCTGAACCGATATCCTCTTCCAGAGCATGGCGAACATTGCGCTGGATAGTGTCGATCAGGTCGGAGGTGAGATTGTCATGGGGCTGCATGTTGAGTCTACTTATGTTTTACCGGGAATGATGAAAAATTGGCTGGGATTATAAACAACTTGATGTCTTTGGTCTTGCCGATTGCAATAGCCTGTCTTGATCTATAATTGTAATCCCTTTTAAAACACAGTGGCAGGCACATAGTATGTTCATCATCAGGTTCTTTGCCTGTGCCCTTCTTGCTCTGGTCATCTCCTGCTCTCAGGCATGGGCCGGGACCACACAAATTGACTCCTACCCAGCCCTCAGGGACGCTCTTGAACAGGGAGAAGTGCCTATTATCGGTGTGATTGATTTTGCTCAGTGCACGAGTAAGTCGCAAAAGACTCTGGATTTTCGGGGAAAAGAGATCACTATTTTCAAACGAAACGCCATCTACGAAGACGGCACGGTGAGTATGCTAACCACCTACAAAGTGAATACGCTTATGGATGAAAGCAAGTGGGCCAGTCGTCTGCCAGACCGGACAGAAGACATGCCAGTCTGGATAGAGTGGCAGAGTGGCTACGACCTTTCCAGTCAGGATGATAAGGAATTTAAAGTCAAGTTTATTGCAGCGGATGCAAAGACCGGAAAGACCCTCATAACCGGAGACTACAGGTGCCCACTGGGATCGGCTATTAAGTTATGGCGTACACCTCACGGTCTTTGAGATCTCATATAAAACACAGCAACAGGCAGAAAACATGTGCATTGTCAGGTTGGTCGCCTGTGCTTTTCTTACTCTGGTTATCTTTTTTTCTGAGGCGTGGGCCGGGAACACACAAATTGAATCCTACTCAGCGCTCAAGAGTGCTCTTGGGCAGGGGAAAGTGCCTGTTAACGGCCTGATTGATATGGAACAGTGTCAGAATAAGTGGCCATTATCACTGAATTCCAGAGGAAAAAAGATGATTGTTTTTAAACAGAACACCATTAATGAAGATGGCTCAATAGTGATGTTAACGAGCTATAAAGTGAGTATGCATTTAATGAACTCAAGCTTGCCAATCCTCCGCCAGAGTGGGTAGGGCAAGTCTGGATAGAGGGGCAAAGTGCCTTCACTCTTTCCGAGGAGGATGATGGCCAATTTAATATAAAGTTTATTGCGACAGATACAAATACCGGAGCGATCCTGAGGGCAGGTCAATACAGGTGCCAACTGGGATCGGCTGTTAAGTTATGGCGAACACCTCACGGTCATCAGGGCGTCGGCAGTTTTTATGGTTACTGGGTGCTGAGTTCTGTCATTTCTCTCATTGGTGGCTGGTTAGCCGGTGTTTTTACCACCGGTTTTTCAGCCAGCTCAATCAGATAGCCGTAAAATAGATATCTTTGGTCTTGCCGAATGCAATGGCGCATCATCACCTATAATGGAGATTTCTTTCAAAACGCAACAACAAGCAAAAACACATGTATATTTTCAGGCTGATCACCTGTGCTTTTCTCACAGTGGTTATCATCTGTTCCAAGGCATGGGCATGGGCATGGGCCGGGGCCACACAAATTGAATCCTACTCATCGCTCAAGAGTGCTCTTGAGCAAGGAGAACTGTCTGTTACCGGTGTGATTGATCTCGACCAGTGTACGGATAAGTGGCCATTATTTCAGAGTCTCAAAGGAAAAAAGATGACTGTTTTTAAACAAAACAACATTAATGAAGATGGCTCAATAGTGATGTCAACGAGTTATAAAGTGAGTACGCATTTAGTGCTCGGACTCAGGGATGTCCCTCCTGAGCCGGAATGGGTAGTGCCAGCCTGGACAGAATGGCAAATTGTCTACACCCTTTCCGAGGAGGATGATGGACAATTTAAAATAAAGTCTATTGCAACGGATGCAAAAACCGGAGTTATTCTCAGATTTGCTCACTACCGGTGCCAACTGGGATCGGCTATCAGGTTATGGCACTCGCCTCACGGTCGATGAGGTAATGGCGTTTTTATTTCCGACTACCGGATGCTGAGTTCTGCCAACTCTCTCATCAATGCCCGATTGACAGGTGTCTCCACCCCCAGCTTTTCGGCCTGCTCAATCAGATAGCCGTTGATAAAAGCCAGCTCGGTTTTTCGACCCTGTCGGACATCCATGCAGGTGGAGGAGTGATTCATCGCAGTATCCCGACAGACTTGCCTGACTAACTCAGAAAGGTTTCCTGAACCGGGAATACCGGCCGATTGCCTCACCTGCATCACTTCTTCAGCCAAGGCTGCCAGACGCTGTTGACGTTCTTCAGTGTTCAGAAGTTCACCATTCCTGCAATCATACAAGGCAGTAAGACCGTTGATGGCACAATTGACCGCCAGCTTATCCCAGAGCTTTTGTTCAATCTTATGGGTAAACTGAATATCGATTGGCAGTTTTTCCAGAGCCTCTTTGAAAGCGTGCCAGACAGATTCGTCAGGGTTCTGAACGACAGGACCGACCCAGGTTGATCCACGACCGGCATGGCAGACATGCAGAAAGTCTTTCATCCATGCCCCTTCTGTCGTCGATGCGGCCCATATGGTTTGTGAGCTGAAATGTTGTGCTACCGCTTGCTGGCTTCCCATACCGTTCTGCATTACTAGTATCTGACATTGGTCTGATAAATGATCAGCCAGTGAGAGAACCGCAGCTTCAGCATCCTGAGCTTTTGTGCAGACCATTAAATGTGTGATCGAGTCAGTGAGAGATTCGGGAGAATCCACTTTGATGGGGTAGTGTTGAGTGGTGCCATCCAGTTCATCAATGGTTAGAACAGGCTGGGCAGCATTGAGCGAGCGCAACCTTTGTTCACGAACAAGCAGGGTGGGTTTCATTCCGGCCTTGAGGAGATGAGCTGTCCACAGGCAGCCCATACTGCCAGCACCGATGATATGCCAGGTCACTTCTTGGCTCACTCTGGTTGAGATAATCCGCGCGAGTTTAAACAGTCAAAGATGATATGTGAATATTGAGTGTCGCCTGCGGAGTAAGTCGGTCTCTATTTGTTCTCGACCACTCAATTTTTCTTGACCTGTTTACCGCTGTGTCAATTCAACATTGAAAAAGGCAAAAAATAACAAGAATTAAAAATGAACTTCTTCGATTCGTTCAAGTCAAAAATAGCAGGTAAACAATATGGATGAGCCAAGGAGAATGATATGGATGTTTCCAATAATACCGGAGGAGTGACCAGCACCGGTGTTTACAGCAGGGTGTCTGATATTACTGCTTCCACCAGTGCATCATCAAAAAGCACTGTCACCGCCATTAATCCCGATAAGCAATTGCAACCGGCGCATGAATACCCTGCAGCCGATCACTCCAGAGCGGGTGAAACCCTGGTTTTCAGGACGATATCTCAGGCGGCTAGCTCAGTGACACAAGGACTCACCCGCTCCCTTAAAAGGACATCACGTGTTCTTGGGTTGGCTTATAGTGGCTGCACTACACTGGCGAAGGTGGCTTGTTATCGTTCTCCTGAACCAATTGCTCAGTTTTTTCATAAACATGGCGGGCTGTGCGGCAAAATAGGCCAATACGTAGCTGCAACACAGGCACCGGCTGAGTATTTCAAATCATATCAAGATCTTCATAACTACACGACTGAAATAATCAAAGTCGCAAGCCAGTATTCGGCAGGCAAGGTTGATCCTGAGGTAATCAGGAAAATTATCGAGCACAATCTGGTTAATGTCGGACTGCTTTCTGAAGATGCCAAGTTGGAACGATCAGGCACAGTTGATAATGACAGCGGTAGCCAGTTCATAGCTAACAGTGCCGTTTCAGCAGTACCTGTACGGCATGTTGAAACACTTGGGCGTGGGACTGTTTGACAGGTCGATAAGTTCAATATTGGTGGAAGAGATTTTGCTGTTAAATCTTTATCACCTGAGTTGGCAGAAAAAATTAACATTGATGTTTCGATGATGATCAGCCTGTTTTCTACCCTCCATGACTGGGGTTTTATCTCTAAGATATGCTTTGACGACATATCCAGTGCATTCAAGAATTTTAGTAATGAGTGTGATTTATCACGGGAACTTACGTTTACCGAAAAAGCGTCTGAGGCATTAAAAGATTTGACAGAAACCAGGCAGTATCAGGTAAGTACCGGTTCAGGCCATCAGGTGCCGGTTCAGTTCAGGGTACCTGAGGTGTCTGTACCTTTATCCCGTCCTGATGCCCTTGTGATGGAGTATATTGATGGCTGTTCTCTTGATCGGGCAGACGCGTTAAGGGAAAGGCTCACTTCGTGGCAGCCGGACTGGAAAGAGGGTGGAAGGTTAAGTGAAGCGGAAATAAATACTATTATCGTCGGCATTCATAAACTTGTGCTAGAGGTTTATTTGGATTTAGTCAGTGAATCCTGTTTTTTAAACACCGATTTCCAAACGGGCAATTTCATGATGAAACTGGAGAGCGATCGTATCAGTATTTATTGTATTGATCACGCCAACAGTAGCGCCAATAACGATATTTTGCGCATAGTGAAAGACCCTGTTTATTATTCACTTGTTACAGGACTGTTCTTGTTATTTCATAACCGTGCTAACGGGAATGGCCTGGGTGAGGAGCCAGATGTCCCCAGTCCAATGGATACAACCGACGAAGTTGACATCCGGGATCTGGTTTGCACGGCAATATCCCCGAAAATACTGGAACGTTTAGAAAAATCTATTGAAACTCATCGTAGGGGCTTTGGATCGGATATCATACCCCCCATTGATGAATTACAAAAATTTCAGGAAGAAGCTACCGTTGGAGAAATTTGCAGTCAGATTTATCATTGGTTAAAAGACAACTCGGACCATTCTGATACGGAGGGGCCTTTCCAATCAGAGGCTGCGTTTGTCGAGCCATTGACGCGATTTTTGATCCGGCTTGCCATGGAACATGAGGAGCAAGATATGCAGAAGGCTGACATGGCAACCTTGCACAAAGTTGTCACTGTTCCTTTTGACAAATTTGTTCAAAGTCTGGGTTTTCAGACCAGTCCGGTCAATCCTTTATTACTGCGGGTTGGGTGGCAATTATCTGCATATCGTCAGTATATAAGGCAACTGGAGTCGCTAATGGATAACTGGGAGTATTACCGAGAATAGCGAGCTATTTGATGAACAAAGGCGGGGAGTGTCACTGAATAGTTGCAATGATTATTGCAGGCTGGCTCTGATCTCTTTAATGGTGATAAACAATTTGTCTGGATTATTAATAAAAGGTGTGAAACCAAATTTCTCATAAAAAGCAGCTATGCCGGATTTGGCATCTACGACAACCAATGGGAATCCGACAGTATCTCTGGCTTGTAGTAATTTATGCAAAGCGTCAATTAACAACCACTCTCCATAACCCTGCCCGGAGTAGTATTTGTTGATGACTAAGCGGGCAATCAGCCCTGCCGAACCGGCGCTACTGTGTTTTTTTGCAGTCTGGCAGGCAGAGCCTGCAAGTCCAGTGGAATCATGGTCAGCGTGTAATGCCCGATAATGGTTTCTGGACAATCTGAGTCCTCCAGCACAAAGGTTCGGGTATTGTCATTCCCTGCCTGCTGCCTCGCCATCATTTGAAGATAATTGTTCAGGGCAGAAACACCGCAATCAAAGCCTTGACGGTCGTGTTTGCTCTTATCGAGAATTAAAGTTTTCATTTATTCCCTGTCTTTTTATAACGCTGGGCCGCCTGCTTAAGTCGAGGATTGGGTTTTAAATCTTTATCCAGAGCCTGCACAAGTAACAGAGCATCTTGCTGGCTCAGTTTCAGGGATCGCTCGCTGTCCATGATCTGTTTGGCCTTCTCAATAGCAGCGGACAGTACAAAGGAATTAATGCTGGAAACACCGATAATAGCCGCAGCCTCAGCCAGTAGTTCTTTTGTATCTGTATCAATACGGGTGGTGATTCTGGGTAGTGATGTTGCCATAAATCCTCCTTGTTATGTGTCATAATGGCAAATAGAGTATTTTTCAATCTTTTTTGAAAATCAAACATATGTGGAGAAATTGTTGTGTCGAACTTCAGCGTAAGACCTCCACTGAACTAGACGTTGATGACACTTTACAGGCTTTCGGCATCTTGGGATTGGTCTCTGTTTATTTCCGGGCGTTCAATTTTCCTTGACCTGTCTACAGCTTTATAGCTTAAAGTTCCTCCCTGTTGATGATTTGAGGATACTTCAGTGTGTACCGAATTTCTGAATTAGCCGCCGCTGTCGGGCTTTCACGCACTGCGCTTCTTTACTACGAGAAACAGCAGCTTATTTCAGGTAAGAGGCTTGAAAATGGCTACCGTTTCTACAGCGATGAAGACCTGCAAAGAGTCCGCCTGATTCAGCAACTGCAAGCGGGAGGGCTGACTTTGAAAGAGTGCAAAGTTTGCCTTGAAGAAAAGATAGACAAAGATTTGTTACGAAATCGCTTAAGGCAGCTTGATGAAGACATTGCATTGAAGCAGCAATCACGAGCGTTGCTGGCAGCCATGCTGGGTGAAGGTGATCTCAGAACCTGGCATGAAGACCTCGAAAGGGTGGCTCCGGATGCTCATCTTAACTGGCTGGTGAAGCAGGGTTTTACTGAGAAAGAAGCCCTCAGATTAAAATGGTTATCAAAAGACATGAATGATCACGAAACCTATATGAACGACTTTATGAAAGTTTATGAGACGCTGGAACGTTGGGGGCCAGGCAATGAAAAAGACACACTGAAAGCCTTGTCTCTGCTGCCTGAAGCCCCTGCTGATATTCTGGAGATTGGTTGTGGCACAGGTCTGTCAACCAAGTTGTTGATAGACAATACCGACGCAAACATCACTGCAATAGATAACGAACCGTCAGCACTGGCTCGATTGGAAGAACGTTTTGAGGAACAGGATATTTCCGGAAGGCTTTCCAGTATCTGCGTCAGCATGACTGAATTGCCCTTCGAGAAAGAAAGCTTTGATCTCATCTGGTCAGAAGGCAGTGCTTACATCATGGGGGTTCAAAAAGCACTGACTCAGTGGCGGCCGCTTCTTCAGCCCGGTGGCTACATGATGTTAAGCGACCTGGTCTGGCTGACAGATCAGCCAGACAAAGAAGCGATGGCGTTCTGGGAGCAGTCCTATCCTGATATTCAGACGATTAGCACTCGTCTGAAACAAATGGATGCTGCCGGGTATGATGTAGTCGACCACTTTTCTCTCAGCAGGGAGTCGTGGGATAACTACTCTGAACCACTGAAAAAACGAATCCATGATTTGTCATCAGATATGTCTGAATCAGAAGCGTTGAAGGATATCGAGAGTGAGCTGGATATCTACAGTAAATTCTTGGGGCAGTTCGGCTATCAAATGTTTGTTCTTGCCAAGCGCGATTAAAAGGATGTCTATACTACCTCTACGTTCCAACGTCGTGGAGAGTACTTATGTCACACATCTATAAAATTCTGGAAGTGGTAGGCAGCTCAACCGTCAGCAGCGACGATGCCATACGCAATGCTATTGCCACTGCCAGTGTCACTCTGAATCACCTGGGCTGGTACGAAGTGGTGGAGCATCGGGGTCATATTGAGGATGGTGAGATCGCACATTTTCAGGTGACCGTGAGAATTGGTTTCAGGCTGGAAGACCGTGGTAAAGCGTCTTGATTGCCATACCCGTTGTAACGGGGGCTTGCCATTCAGCAGGGATTCTCGGATACAATAGTCATCTACTTTCAGAGTTTGTTGATTGGAAAATCCCTCATGCCTTCATTTGATATTGTTTCAGAAGTGGATATGCACGAGCTGACCAATGCGGTCGATCAGGCGAACCGCGAGCTGACCACCCGTTATGATTTCAGAGGGGTTGAAGCCAGCTTTGAAAAGAGCGGTGAAAACCAGATTGTGATGACAGCCGATGCTGACTTCCAGCTGGTGCAGATGGTTGAAATGCTGAAAACCAAAATGGTCAAACGGGGCATTGATGTTAAATGCCTGGAAGTGAAAGACCATTATGGTTCTGGCAAGCAGGTTAAACAGGATGTCGTGGTTCGTCAGGGGCTGGATAAAGAGCAGGCCAGGAAAATCGTCAAGATGATCAAGGATGCCAAGCTCAAGGTACAGCCTGCCATTCAGGGCGAGCAGGTTCGCGTCTCTGGCAAGAAGCGTGATGATCTTCAGAGCGCTATTGCTTTGCTGAGAGAAGCGGACACCGAGATGCCTCTTCAATACAATAACTTCAGAGACTGATCCTGACAGGAGAGGCTCGCCTCTCCTGTTGAGCAACATCCAGACGAAAAAAATGTTCCCCGGCATGTTCAGGTGTGCTTTGATTAAAACTTCCCGGGAGTTCTGCGACATAAACTCAGTTCAATAGATTCGACCACTGGAAGGCACAATCATTATGTTGATATTATCGGGACAGTTTTCCACCAAGAGTTCAACGAAGAACACTATAAAAACCGTCAAAAGCACACCCGGAGGAGCAGAATGCAACTAATGAACGCTTCTACCCGTTCCTGGGGAGAGGCATGGAAGAGTTTCAGGCATCCTAGGGTAATCAGTGCTCTGTTTCTTGGCTTTTCAGCAGGCCTTCCCATATTACTCATATTCAGTAGCCTGTCTATCTGGTTGCGGGAGGCGGGTGTTGAACGCAGCATGGTGACTTTCTTCAGCTGGGCTGCCCTGGGTTATTCATTCAAGTTTGTTTGGGCCCCATTGGTTGACCGGGTTCCCCTGCCATGGTTGACAAAAAGTCTCGGGCGCCGAAGAGCCTGGCTGTTACTTGCCCAGTTTGCGGTGATGGCTGCTCTTTTATTTATGGCGAGTCATGATCCCATCTATGGATTGACCTGGGTTGCAGTAGGGGCAGTGATGCTGGGGTTCTCATCGGCCACACAAGATATAGTCATTGATGCCTATCGTATAGAAGCTGCGGAGAGCGATCTTCAGGCCATGATGTCTTCCGCTTACATTGCAGGCTATAGAGTCGGTATGATAGTAGCCGGGGCAGGCAGTCTGGCATTGGCCAGCTGGTTTTCAGGTGGCGACGAATCCGTTTACCACTATGAGGCCTGGGCTTCTGTTTATCGTTGTATGGCGGCGTTCATGCTGGTAGGGGTTGCCACCACACTATTGATTTCAGAGCCTGAAAACAATCAGTCAGCCTTCTCTGAACAATACGGTACCCGTGACTATGTTCGTTTTCTGGGGTTGTTTGTAGTGGCAGCAGGCGCTTTTGTGGCAGGCTTTACATTGACCCCTGAGATAGCTTCCCAGTTGAAAACGACGCTGGTGGATGGCGGGCTTTCTGCACATGTTGCAGGATTCTTTTCTGAATCCTTCCGGTTGCTGTTCAGTGTCGCTCTGGGTGGAGGGTCTGCCTGGTTGATGATCAGCCTGAACGTAGCACCCAGGGGGATGGTCAGAGAAACTTACGTCACACCATTTACTGACTTCTTTGCGCGTTATGGAAAACTGGCGATCTATATTTTGCTGCTGGTTGGCACTTATCGGATTGCTGATATTGTGATGGGAGCCGTTGCCAATGTGTTTTACAAGGACATGGGGTATAGCAAGGAACAGATAGCCGCTATCACCAAAACCTTTGGTTTGTTGATGACCATTGCCGGTGGTTTTCTGGGCGGGCTATTAGCCCTTCGCTACGGTGTGATGAAAATCCTCTGGATCGGTGGGCTACTGGCTGCTGTCAGTAACCTGCTGTTTTCCATGCTGGCACAAATGGAACCTGAAACCTGGATACTTGCTGTGGTCATTGCAGCTGATAATCTCAGCGCCGGTATTGCTTCTGCTGCCTTTGTGGCTTTCCTCTCCAGTCTGACGAACCGGGCATTCACAGCGATGCAGTACGCAGTCTTCAGTTCACTGATGACACTGGTACCCAAACTGATGGCAGGCTACTCCGGCAGCGTCGTGGATGCGGTGAACTACCCCATCTTTTTTGCAGGCTCCGCTATTCTTGGATTGCCAGTGTTGCTGTTAATCACTTATTTACAGAAGCTGATGGAGCAGTCTGAGGAGGCTGCTCCCGATTGACGAGGCGGGCAAAAAAGCCCGCTAACTCTATCTTTTGATCTCGGCGATCAGTTTTGCTTGCCACTGCCCCTTTTCCTGTTCTGGAAGCTTGCCGAGAGAATCCCTGCAAACATGCACCATTGCCTGGAGAATGGTTTCAGGTTGATAGTTAAGGTTTTCCAACTGGCGAATAATTTCAATCGCCAGGGCAATGTCTTCAGGGTGCTGATCCAGGTCGTTCAAGATTTACTCTCCACTCCATTGAAATAGCTTCAGATTGACTTTGCCATTGAGCAAAGTGATACCTTCTGATTCAAGCAAGGATTGCTGTTGTTGATACTTGGCGCTGGACACTGGAAACGAAATTTGTCCTTTGCTGTTGATGACTCTGTGCCAGGGAAGTCCGGAACCTGAAGGCAGTTGCTTTAGAATGTTACCGACTACCCGGGCATAGCCTGGTGCACCGGCCATGTTGGCCAGTTGTCCATAGGTGACCACGCTACCCTCGGGTATTTTGGTCAGGATGAGCCAGATATCGGATGGACTGAACGGTGCTTGCAAGCCAAGTCTCCAGGCTGATTTTATAAAGCAGTCATCTAGCAGCCTGTCGGACTTAAGGCTGTCCTACTGCGGTTGCAATAAATTGGT
>NZ_JAHHPN010000530.1:0-1085 GCF_024606325.1 Endozoicomonas sp. ONNA1 | reverse complement strand
ATTGATGAGCTGAATCGATTAAGATCCATTGCCACCTTTGATGACGTTAAAACCTACATTCTGGATGGTCACCATCAACAAGGATTCCGGCCACCTGAACAGCAGCAGTTAGCCGCAGTGCATCAGGAAAAGGAAGTCTGTCAATTGCTGCATGAGGCCAATTTTATCTTGCATGGCCCGAGTGGTTTGATAGCACCGCTGGCAAACAGCAAAGGTGAATTTGCCAGCAAAACGGTGGGTGTTAGTGAATATGAAACCAAAAGCGGAGATTATAGTGAAACAGGCCGTCATGGAATAGAAGAGATTGATATGGGCTTTAGCTGTCAGCGTTTATACCTGATGGAAAATACATACCCTGACACGGTATTCAAGGACGATTTACTGCGTAAGTATTGCGCTAACCCACTGAGCAAAAGCAGTGATGGGAATGACCAGAGCGTATTTTATTTTGTCTATGGACATGATGAATATTTTCTTGCTCAGGCGCTGAGAGTTCTGGTGCTGATGGAAGGAGACAACGACAGAGATGTGGTGTTAGTCAGCTCTCGGCAGCTTAATCCGGGCTACTTCAGCAAGCATTTCCCCGAACAGCAGCCGGACTTTTTTCCCTATAAGTCAGTTAATTTATTTAAAATCAACAGTGATGATAAAAAAGATGTGATCATGACTTTCCAAAATCCCGTTGGTCAGAAGGAAAAAAATGTAAACATTATTATCCCTGATCGAATAGTAGATAGTGACTTTGATCTTTTACAACAAAGTTCTGTAATCAATTGGAGTTCCGGTGATATCAGCATCTCCGATGTTCTTGCCAAAGGAAAAATCCCAATCATTGAGCAATATAAAAAATGGTATCTATTTAAGGAAGTGGTGATAACAATGGAAAAATTTTGTGCAATTCCGGGAAATGAGCAATATGCTCTTTTGATAGCCCCTTGGAAAACGGCTAGTGCGAACTTACCTGATAACACCGTGGGTTCTCTTAAGAACAACCCAGATAAGAGAGTCTCATTGCAACAACTGCTTGGTGCGCAATGGCAAGCGTTCGAACGTGACTTCACGGATTGGTTAAAAAAGAACAATCA
>NZ_JAHHPN010000529.1:0-1041 GCF_024606325.1 Endozoicomonas sp. ONNA1 | reverse complement strand
AAGCAGTCCATCCTCAGTCGGCTGGGTCAACTGGACCCGGCAAAGCTGGAGCATGTCACCCGCTCCTACATCAGCTATCACCAGACACAACAGGGCACAGCGGGACAGGACGCTCTGGGCCAGTTGCTGCTGGCTGCCCGTCTCAGGGCTATAACAGGTGGGCAGTCAGGCTCAGCCTGGGACACCCTGGCGCAGTTGCAAAAAATAGTGCCTGTGGATGTTAACCTTCAACGGGTAACCGGCTGGGATCACCAGCCTCCTGCGGCAACGACTGAAACCCATGCCCCGCCTGTGGCGACCTGGCAAAAGCTTGCACGGTACAACCTGCCCGCCGAACTTTATAAACTTCTGGATTTGTTTTCCGGTGGCGAAGGTTTTGTTAAACCGATTCTTGGCTCGGGAGAAATACTTTCCGGGCGCGGGATGTCTCTGGGTCGTTTGTATCACGAAATAATCATTACCCTTGAGCACGAACAGTACCTGTACCAGAGTCGTCTGGACGGCGATCCACCGACTCTGACGGTGGGCATAAAAGACACGACTTTTGATAACCCTAAGGCTATCGCTATTGGAAAGTTGTTCGGCACAGCCCTGCTAAACCATCCCGATGTGAAGGCTCTCAGTGAGGCTCAAAAGGACTTGCGGGCGACCTGGGGATTGTCGGCATCCACCACAGGCCGTCGTTATGGCCTGACCACAGGACTGGCGCTGGCTGCTTTTCCAGGTCAGAAAGACCGCCTGTACACACGGTTTATTGATGGCATCGGCACGAGCGATCACAACTGGCAGTTTGCTACCGGGTCGGTTGCGGATTTCGCCGAGGTTCTCTACTCGTTGTCCACCCGGCATGATCAGGATGAACTGACAGAAGCTTTTCAACGGGTTCGTAACTACCATCGTCTGAACCCCTTGGTATCTCTGGACACTTTTACTTCGGCACTGGTGGAGACCCACAGGAATCTGCCGGATTTTCAGGCGGGTCTGACTCTGCGGCAGGCTATCGGAAGTGGTGGGTACACTTTTCTGAAAACGTCCCTCAAG
>NZ_JAHHPN010000528.1:0-11154 GCF_024606325.1 Endozoicomonas sp. ONNA1 | reverse complement strand
CGCAGTGAACAATGGTTTTTCCGCAGGGCTCTTGATGACAGCCTGGACTGGCTGACCGCTAAAAACCCTGACAATCCAGCCCTGGAAAACCTTGGACGACTCAAAAAAAATGATAAAGCACAACAGGGTGAATACGATGGCCTGACCGAAACGGAACAGGCATCGCTTCCTGGCAACACCACCAGCAGTGTCCGGGGCCGGTTCTTTACCCTCACAGCCCTGAATGACCGGATAGGGGTTTACCTGACGCCGGACTACCTGGCCGATGCCACTGACCAAACTATCGCCAGTGATCTGCGCCAACTGGTGGACGCCAGCGATCTGTTCAGACGCCGGGTGAACAATACGGACGAATTGCGGAGACAGTTGGGCAACGCAACGACCCCGATAAGGCCCGACACCCTTGGCGATCTTCACAACCTTCGCTTGCTGCAACTGCCCCCTGACGAGCGTAACAGGACGATCCCCGGAGACTATGTCAGCCTGATCATTCCCGGTCACGATGGCGCGTTCCCCGGCGGTGAGTCCGGCCCAATGACTTATCTGCCCACCCGGCATGGTTTGAAAAATGACACCACCCATGACCAGGCTCCGGGTAACCGGACAGACGTTGCCACCGTTAACCAGCCCCTCAATAACGGCACCTTCACGCTCATTGATTTTGATCCGGGCTGGGGAGACACCCCCTACGGTTCCGGATGGCTGTCAGGCCATCTTTCGTTCTTTTACCAGCTAGGGGAGGCATTGCGGCTGGCGCTTGGAATGGCACCAGAAGAAGATGCCGATGCGGCTAAAAACCGGATTCGTACCGACCTTGGCTTGCCAAAGCATTATCCGGGACAGGACAGCAAACCGTTACCCGTAGTAGACCCCCGTCAGGTAATGGTCAAAGAAACCCTGCCCATACAGGTCAGGTTTAATCAAACGACAGTGACAGACAACAACACATCCGTGCGCCTGGCGGTGACCGGGTATGGTGCCCTGGGACGTCACCTGGAACTGACGGCAGAGCCTGACGGCAATGGCACCTATCGTCTGCAACTGAATTCCATTGGCAGAATGCCAACGGATGACCGTTTTCAGCCGCCCTCACTGCGCAGGTATCCCGAAATGCCCAAACCGGCGGCAAGACACAGGGTTCGCCGTGCCGATCCTGACCCTGATCCTGCTGAAAGCCCAGACCCGACATTAATCGACTCACTGATTCCCGGCTCCAGGACATTCCAAAAAGAATTTGTGCCGTTATTACGCTATCAACTCGCCGCGAACGAAGGCTTGAGTCAACGTTTTAGAATCCTGGTCGCGGCTTTTAAAAAAGTTGATGGCATTCGCAGTGCCAATGCTCCGTTAACCTTTCCTTTGGTCTTGGGGCTCTACGACAAACTCACCACCCTGATCGACAAACACCCGCAGGCAACCGGCGAAAAATTTACGAAACTGGCTGCAGACATCAAGAGCTGGCTTGAACGCAGCATGAAGTCAGTTCCTGCAAGACTACATTTTGTCAGCGTTAACCCAACCGATGAGGAGCTGAAGCGTATACGGTCATGGATTTTGGCCAATGCAGAGTCCGGTTTACAAATAAACCTCTGGTATGACCCGAATGCAATGCTCGCCAGTGAGCTTGCGGAAGCTCTTAAACGGTCAGTGACAACTCAATTGACCCGTCGATCCGACCCCGGTAATCCATCTGATTTTGAATCGGATTTACTGAAAGAGCTGATGAGGCTACAAGATGAGGCCTGGCAAGCCATAGAGTCAAAAATGGCACAGGGCCAGCCGTTTGATCAGGCGGTAAAAGACTTTCTGGTAGAGCACCTCAACGATACGACGGACCTTGACGATAAAAAAGCCCAAATGCTGGAATCCTACCGGCAATTTACAGAGCAGATAAAGGCTTCTTATCCGAGGGCAAAGTTTTCCCTCAAAGATATTAATGAAGTCTGGACCAGTGCCTACGGGGAAGAGGGCCAGAAGGCCAGCAAATACTACTTCAGGGAGCTGGGCTTGCGCGGTCATCAGCCCGCAGCCAGCGCACTGGTGAAAATGAGGGTGATGGGCACTCTCGGTGGTGCTTATTCTGATACGTCGCTTTCGCCTGCATTGAATAAGGATCTTTTCAAGGGTATTGATTATTCCGGCGTCAGCGAAACCGATTTGAGCAGGGTAAAGGCGGTACAGACACAGCTGGTCATCCAGGGGCTTGGCAAAGAGTTCCGTGCTGATGACCAGGATGCTGCCATTAAACAAAAGGTTTCAGACGATCTCGCCTGGCTGGGTAAACAATACCCCCGGTTAAAGAGCGATATCGAGCAGCGTTTGGCCAGTGCTGCTCCCTCGCAACGGTTTGAGCCCCTGGGAAAAATCAAGGTCATTCCCGGTGAGATCTACCTGCCATCGAAAAACCATCCAGGTTTATTTTTTGCGGCTACATTGGGCAGCACACCGGTCGGCAACCGAGCCATGGAGTTGGCTATAAACACCCTTACATCGCAATATGAAATGATTGATCAATTTGGGTTGTCCGAACTGAAAAATTTGAACGCTGCCAATCATAAAAAAACGTTTTTAGTCAGTCATGATCTCAGTTATACGGAATTGGTTTATTATCGATTCGGAGGGGTGTCAGAGTTTGTGGAAGGGCATCAAATCCTGAATGGTGATCTCGCCCTGAAGCAAAGCAATACTGCAATGAGTCGGCAAGGCTACGACGCTTTGCTGGATGCTCTTCGATTTTCTGCCGGGGAACGCTTTACCCTTTCCAGCAAAGCGGCAGCTGCCCGGGACCAGGAAAACACGATCACACGCTATTTCAACACAGATCCGCAAAAGCCTGGCCAATACAGTCAACAACTGGTTATCCAGATGGCGTCTGGCGACGATAACCCGATCAGCAAGGCCAGCCGTTACCTGTTTCGCAAATATAAAAACCGCCAACCAACGGGAGATAGTTATAACTCAATCCGCTGGCTGGTTATGGAGAGCGGTTATTGGTCAGATGGTGAGACTGGCGCAAGGGTTAATCATGCCGACATTCGCGGATTTCTGGACGGTGATAGCCGAATTCATGTCGTTGGACTGGGTCAGTCCGGGAACGGGGAGTTTACCCTGGGCGGACAAACCGCGTCAGACCTGTCAACAAAAATCAATGAATTGATCGGCGATACCCCGGTTAAAACCGTTAACCTGATTGGCTCAGCCATTGATCACAACGGGCTTGTCAGCCAATACCTGAAAGACACCCTGAAAGCGACAAGAACCCGCACAGTAACTGCCCGTGACGGTCTTTTGAGGGTCGACATCTGGGGGCGTCTGTGGGTTGGCCTGCTTGCAGACACGGGTCTGGTCACCTGGTCACTGGACGACAGGCCTGACAGGCTGAAAGCATTTCGCACCAGTGATGGTAAAGTCACGGTCGAACGCTTGCCTGAAGCCCCGTATGTTGAAGCTGACGCTGGACTACGACAAATGCCTTCTGTGTTGTCACAGAACAGCGGGCTGCTGGGGCCGGTTAATCCCGATAATGCAATACCGACCCCGGAGATGTTCAGGTTAAGCCTTAAGTCGCATCTGGGTGCTCTCAGTTCGGATGATTTAGAATCGCTAGAGGAAAAAATCGCAGAATTTGATCGACTTCGCCAGGAGGGGTCCGCCCTTAAAAAATACGGCCTTGTCTATCGGATGCAGGAAAACCTGCCCAAAATTCTTGCCGGGGGCGCTGCCGTCTCCCACCTTGCCGCGACCATAAACCAGTACCTGCTGGATGCACTGGCCGAAGTACCCAAAAATCTTCACTTTATCTGGATTGGTCGTCTCAACGAAGGTGTTAAGGACTATCTCAAGGTCTGGGCTAAGACGAATTCCTGGCCATTAACGCTTTGGTACGACCCGCAGTCGTTTCTGGCACCCGTGCTTGCCCGGGAAATACATAAGGCTGTTGCCGCTGAAAAAATACCCGAATCATTCCTGACAGCAGAAAATGCCAGTGATGAATTTGTGGAACGTGTTAATCAGCTGCAGGATCTGGCCTATAGCACCATAAAAAAAGGCATCGCTGAGGGCAAAACCTTCGACGACATGGCAAAGGCATTTTTAGTCAAGCATTTGGCTGTGGATCAAAGCGAATTAGAGACAATACAGGAAGAAAGCCTGAAGCAATTCACGGAGTTCACCAATGAGATAGCCAGGCTTCAGGGCAACCCTGAATCCGAAAAATTCAGGCTGGCAGATATCAATACACTCTGGCAGCCAGACGATGAAGCCAGCCCGAAACAGTGGTACGTGAAAGAACTTGGGCTGAGGGGGATTTTAGCCGCAGCCTCTGATTTGGTAAGGATAGAACTGCTGATTAAAAATGAGGGGGGTGTCTACCTGGATGTCGATACATTGCCTTCTCATAATGACGAATTGTTTAAACACATTAACATTCCGCAAGAAACTTCATTTAAAGTCAAACCGGACCAGTTAATTAACCATATGATTATGGAGTATTTTGCTGAGCCAGGGCCGGAACAACTGTTTTCTAACAGAACACCTGATCCAGAAATAGAGAAAATATTTAACGAAATAAAAGAAGAGCACCCTGTTTTTATTAAGGCTATTAAAGAAGCCATCGCTAATCACAACGACAAGCCGCTTTTCGTTTTTCCAGAATCGCTCAGGGTTATTCCTGGTTCAGTGGAATTTTATTTAACCTATTTGGGATCAACCCATTGCAACAACAATCTTATTATCGCACCACAAGATACTGAAGCTCTCAAGGCAGTTAAGCAATATATTATACGACGACATCAATTAATTGAACGTTTCAACAATGATAGCTCATTGAAAAAATCTGATACTGATATACATAAAATGGCAGAATCAATCGCCAATCAATTCGACGATTATCGAGAAGTCACCTACGCCGTTTTAAATTATCGGCAAGATGGAATACTGAATCAATCCAGATCGACGGTTTTTATATCCGGAGTGCAGCCGTTTCTTACAGTCTCCGGTCGTTATTTGTCTGATTTTTTTGCAAGAAAGGATTTGCGTCATCGTGAATTAAGACAATTTTTCATGCAGGTTAATCCATTAGCAAAGATTGATTTAGTCAGTGAAGATACTGATGAAAGCACCAGAAGCTGGGTGCCTGAAGCTGATAAAACCGTGCGTTATGCCCTGACCGCTGAGCATGACAGCCGTTATAAAAACCAGATTATTATCCAGCTGGGTAACAGCGAGAATGAAGCCAAAGCCAGCCTATATCTGAAGAAAAAATACCAGCCCGATTTTAGCCGACTTATACGACTAAAGCCTGATGGAACCCTGATTGATACGGAGACAAGTCTCGACATTAAACTGGAGGCATTGCAAGCTGATTTTCTTAAAGACGACACCCGTATTATTGTTGTGGGTCACGGCAGTAAAGTTCAGGGAGAAGAGGCCGGTTCCAACTCGTTTCTCCTGGGCGGAAAGACCGTCGGTCAACTGGCCGAGGTGCTCAAGCACGTCACCGCCGGCCGCTTTGTCCACACTGTCAGTGTCGTGGGTTGTGGCGCTGATGCCAGCGGAGAGCATTACCCCGTAGAAGATTTCGCCAGAAAACTGTTCGCTGAAATCCGGACAAAACGCATCACGATCCGTAATGCCCTGGTGGCGGTGGATGTATTGGGGCGCAAGTGGACGGGCACCCTGCCCGCCAACGGCAATGTCCTGTGGTCACAGTCAGACCCTCGCGTCAAGCTGGTGCTTGAAAAGGACGAACGGGGGCAGTTGATGGCACGTCAGGTCCCTGTTGAAGAAGGGCTGGTGACAAAACTCCGGGACTTGCCCGCTTTACCCCGCGGCAGGGATTATGTGCGCTTGGGTCCCGACGATGACCGTTCTTTCGAACAGGCCAGACGTTTACTGGTGAGTACGTTTATCGAAAACGGTGGCAGACAGCCACTCTCCGAACTGATTGAGCAATACAACCGTCGGTTGCAACAACTCACCAGTGATGACTTTTCTCCTTACCGGTTGATGCCGTTGCCGGTGGCCAATGCCGAACTGCCTTCTGCACAGGCCGGGGCACCAAGAGCGCTTCATATGAGCGCCTTTGTCCGTGCAGAGTCAATCGGGGACCCATTTTCGGGGGTTGGCCTGCTGGCCTACGGCAATCGCTTTGCGCAAGAGAATTTTTTCCGGGCTCAGCAGGCGGGGTATGATCTGGCCTGGCAAGTCACAAAACCACCATCTGATGGGATAACAGCGCTGTTTACTCGCCAGCTGCTAGGGTCTTTGCAGGAGATTGTGGCACCCGGTGGCAATGATATAAACCCGTTCAGGGTTTCCAGCCCTGACCTGATGGTTTCTGTATTAGGAAAAGATGACCTTTCTGCGCTCTATGCCCATAAACGAAATGACTTTTCCAACCTGGGTCAGCGGTATATCAAGTCCCTGAACGAGTTATTGGGTCACTTTCTGGGGGACAAAGCAGATCAAAAAGCACCGAAACTGAACACCTTGAAAAGGAATGAACAGAGAAAGTCGTTTCAAAAAAGCCTTTCGCTCGGGATTGACAAAAGGCTGAAGCATCCCCCCTATAACACTGTCAGCTTTACTGATCCCATGTCCCTGGCTAATAGCGAGGCTTTTGCTGGAGACAACAACCAATACCTGCCTGTTGTCACCGATCCTTCGGGCGCAACTTATGTTCTGGTGGACGTGCCAGAGACTAATAGCGCAGCTTTTCCGGATAATCTGCGCAATATCCTGTTTATGCTTCAGTCCTCAGGTCCGCTGACGGAGGATACGGCCCGGACGCTGATTAATACCATTCAGTCAGCCTATTCCCACCACTCAAAGTACTACCTGCCAGAACAGTGGCTCATTGAAAAAATTAACCGACTGACGCAGGTTGATCTGGTCACACTGGCCACTGAAATTAATAGCGTCGACACGCAGTATGAGATTGCTCCAAGCCTGATGCGAAAACTGTTGTTTCGCCTGGTGAGCCGCGCAGTGATGGCCCTGGAGAGCGGTCGCACACCCGATATGCAGGAGAAGCTCCTGATCGCAGAATTATCCTCCCGGCTCCCCGATAGCAATACCATGGTCGTCGTGCTCCCGCCTCCGGAAAGCTTTGAACGCCGGGTTTCCCTGGACCCTTTGCTGCCCTTCGGACAGGATATCCATTCTCGCTCGCGAATCACCCTGGGCGCTCGTTCGCCATTTTTTTTCTCAACCATTGAGGATCGTGCCTATCGCTCTCAGTTGCGTGAGCTGGTGCAACTGGGCGGAATGCCTGAAAAGCTTGAGGCTGTGATTCGTTATTTCGACAGACCTAATGAACTCATCGATAGCCTTATGGCCTGGCGCAAATGGGAGATAGAGACTGGTATTAAGAAAAAAAGTCCGGTTCTTGATCTTCGGCTGGAGCACAACCGTTTGATCGCGGACAGTCAGGTGAATGTCTTGCAATGGGAATTAGAGAGGCCTGTCATCATCCAGGTTGGACTGTCAGATGTACGACCAGATTCGTCTGATACCCGCCTGGCCCGGGTGATAGCCCAATCCTACGGGATGGCGCTGTTCCTGCAACTGCGGTCAGATTATGCAGCCCCACGCGATATCGTCAGGGCCATGGAGATATGGCAAACGGATTACCGTGATGATCCTGATGGTGAATACAGTTTTGACAAGAGTCTGACACTGCGGCAGTTACCGGAAACAAGAGATCAGCTTTACCAGACACTGATCCTTGACAGTGATGATCGCGATCTTCAGTTTGCCCGGGGCGATGTAGATGATTTCCAGCATGCACTGGAGGTATTGTTTCGGGAAAAGAATCTCGCCCGTTCGGTCAGAAACGTTTTTCGCCACCTTGCAGTAGAGCCGATGACCTTTGTTGATACTTTTGTAGAGGCTCTGGTTCAGGTACACACAGATTTCTGGAAACAGATGCGGGATTCGGAACTGCTGTCTGCGCTGCAGTTGAAGGCATCGGATTACCGGACATTGAAAAAACGACTAACCAACTCTCGTTTACCCGCCAAAAACAGGGGCAGATTATTATTAGATCTGGGTAATATGGAAAACCCGCCAGACAAAACTCCGTACACGGGCACAATCCCTTCTCATTACATGGACGTCTATAGCAAAGGAATAAAGGAGAACAGTCCCGGAATTATCATTGAAGTGACACCGGTTTCCTATGGCGGTCAGGGCTCACAGTCAAAGATCGCGATCTTGTTCCCTGCCCGGTTGATCAAACATGCTCTGGAAAAGAATGCTCCTTCAGATTACTTGTTTTCAGTACAAAATAAGATTATCAAAACCCTTCGATGGCTCAGAACTACCTCTGATTTCAGGGGTTTTTCCAACACCCTGGCGAAAAAACGGAGCCAGGTCTTTGGCAACCTCCAGACTCTGGTGAATCAGGGTGTTATTGATGGTTCTGCCGGTACAGGCTTCGATCAGATCAAAATACCCGACTCTGTCCGGCTATTACTGGTCATTATTCCTCCCGGTTCAGCCGCTACAGAAACGCCGGAACCGGTTCTGATCAATAATGCCGGTTGTGTCCTGAAAATGGATCCGGGCCAGTATGTCACCGAAGGCAAAATGCTGGTTGAACAACATCACACTTTATCAAACCTGATAGTTCGTTATGTGGTTGCATCCAATCTGTTGAAAGGGGTCAGCAGCGATTCACAAAGCATTCGAAAAAGAATTCTGCATGAATTTGGTGTTGAGGAACTACAAAAAAATATAGAAACTTCGGATATCCCTGTAGACACTCATAAAGGACGGATCGGTCTTGAAATAGAGTATGATGTCACAGATGTCGATGCTGAATCGAGAGTAGAACTGGCGTATACTAAATTTCCTCCTGGTGAGCGTATTAGCCGAATTTATACTAATATGCTCGTGTCTACTGATTCAAATAAACTTCGCTCTATCATTGAAGTCATTACCGGCCCCTTAGCTCTCTCGGTTTATCTCAGTGAATCCTCGGCGTTATTTCGTGCGACCAATACGATGGCCTCTGCTTTAGCAAAAATACCTGAGGGTGGTTCTACCGTTAGCGATTTAGTTCAGGCTTATAATGACGAGCTACTTGGCAATGACCCCAATGATCAATTAAAAGATTTCCGTTTAACCAGCTTTAATGATTTTAAAAACACTAAAGTTTCATTGCTGCCTGAGGCGATAGGGGTCGGGTCGTTACCTCCTCATGTTCAGGTTAACATTGGCGTCGAACTTAGCATGCTTTGGGATATAACATCTTATATTCCCTGTCTTATAGCTCCGAGAAAAAGTGACATATTAAGGGACGTTTTTCAGTTGAGCCAGTATAAAGCCTCTCTCATTTCAGAAACACTGAATCTGAATTCTGACTTACTGAAATCCATGCTTACCATTCATTTGTACAAGCAGGCATTAGACAGTTCAACCGACAAATTTTATAGGGGTAAGATCGGGACTGCAAACACACCCATTACTCAACTTGAAGGATTACTGAGGCTGGGTACCGGCGATTTTTTAATGACGGTCATCTCTGATTTGGATGCCACACAACTCAAGTCGGCCATCCGGGATTACAGCTGGCAAGCTTTTAGTTCGTTGATGCAGCAAACGGTCAGTGAGCTGGCCACAATGGGATCCAGGGCTGAAGGGTTGGGCAGAGAGTGGAAGGTTCCCGAACAAAAACTGGAAGCCAGATTAAAATTGCTGTTTATCGACCTGTTGGATTACCGTATCGAACATGGGCAGATGACTGTTCCCTTAATTGATGCCGGAGATTTTTTCGAATTACCGCAAGGCAAAAACAAAGCATCGAAACTGGGTTACAAAGATGCCATAAATCCAGCCTCAAGTCGGGGTATCACTTCTTATTTCAATGAAGAGAATGAAGTCCGTTACCTCGGCGTTCTGGAGGTTCGGGAGCCCTGGCCTGCTCTCAGCAGGATGGGTTTTGAGCCTCCCGACCTTTTCACGACTGCACTAATAAAGTCCGTTCAGAACCCGGGTTTACTCGGTGCAGATCCGGACGTTGACAAGATCTTTTTTATCAGGGCCCAATTCCTCATTGCCTCTGAAAACGAAACCGCGCAATACAGGGACTGGGTGAAGCACTCCATCATCAGCCGACTAGGTCAACTGGATCCGGCAAAGCTGGAGCATGTCATCCACTCCTTCGTCAGCTATCACCAGACAGAGCAGGGCACAGCAGGACAGGACATTCTGGGCCAGTTGCTGCTGACTGCCCGTCTCAGGACAATAACAGGCGGGCAGTCAGGATTAGCCTGGGACACCCTGGCACAGTTGCAAAAAATAGTGCCCGTGGATGTTAACCTCCAAGGGATGACCAGCTGGGATCACCAACCTCCTGCGAGAACCACTCACAGCCATCCCCTGCTTGTGGCCGTCTGGCAACAGTTGGCACGCTACAACCTGCCCGCCGGGCTCTATCATCTGGTGGACTTGCTTTCTGGTAACAAAGTTTCTGGTGGCGAAGGTTTTGTTATACCGATTCTTGGCTCGGGTGACAGACTTGCTGAGTTCGGATTGTCTCTGGGTCGTCTGTTCGGGGAAATTACCATTATCCTTGAGCCCCAACAGTACCTGTACCAGAGTCGTCTGGACGGCGATCCACCGACTCTGACAGTGGGCATAAAAGACAAGACTTTTGATAACCGCAGGTCTATCGCTATAGGCAAGTTGTTCGGCATGGCCCTGATAAACCATCCCGATGTGGCGGCTCTCGGTCAGGCTCAAAAGGACTTGCGGACAATCTGGGGGTTGTCAGCAACCACCACGGGTCGTCGCTATGGCCTGACCACAGGACTGGCGCTGGCCGCTTTTCCAGACCAGAAAGCCCACCTGTTCAGACAGTTTATCGATGGCATCGGCACGAGCGATCACGACTGGCAGTTTGCTTCCGGGTCGGTCGATGATTTCGCCGGGATTCTCTACCGGTTGTCAGCCCGGCATGATCAGGACGGGCTGACAGAGGCTTTTCAACGGATTCGGAACTACCATCTTCTGAACCCCCTGATATCTGTAGACAGTTTTGCCTCGGCACTGGTGAAGACGCACAGGAATCTGCCGGATTTTCAGGCGGGCCTGGTTCTGCGGCAGGCTATCGGAAGTGGTGGGTACACTTTTCTGAAAACGTCCCTCAAG
>NZ_JAHHPN010000527.1:0-1206 GCF_024606325.1 Endozoicomonas sp. ONNA1 | reverse complement strand
ACTCGGGTGTGGCAGGCATCAAAATCATCTTTTTGTCGATCATCTGCTCCGGGAGGTGAAACTTCCCATCTGAGCATTGGTACCTGGTTAAGCGCGACTCCGTCCGGCACAGTGTCCTCAGGGCATTTTTGATCAGGTTAAAAGGCTCCTGGTAGTAGTGGATCTGGTTGATATCGCTGGCGCATTTCTCGATGGGACCGTTAGGTACATATTTCTTATCCTTGCAATAGTCCCAGTCGCCTTTTTTTCCGGCGATCAGGAAGGGCTGGAATGAATAGCCGCCTCCGAAGGTCAGGGTTTTGTTCACCAGGTCGATGGACTTGATGTTCAGGGTCAGGAGGTTGCCGTCCTCACTCATCAAAGCATTGAGGGTCTGGTTGTTGTTGGCCAGGAATTTTCCGGGATCCAGTTGGTCGTGAATCGGGTCAAAGAAGCGGGCCGCCTCACCCGAGGCGTCCTGTAACTTTTTATAGGCCAGCTTTTCTACCTTCTTTTTGTAATATTGCTCAAAAACGCCCCTGACGAAGTGCATCAGACCGCTAATAAAGTACCCGATTGGCCCGAGCACCATTGAAAGGCCGGAGATAGCGGTATCCACCGACTCAAAGATCACCCTGGATTCCAGGAGTTTCTTGACGTCCGGGTCCTCTTCGTTCTCATATTCAATCACGGTCAGGGTGAGACTGCCTGCCTGAACGCCGAAACTCACAGCAGACAGGGCAAGACCTGCTTTGCCTGCTTTACCTAGCCCTTTGGCTACTTTTACCCCCTTGGGCAACTGGCCCGATCCGATTTTTGAGGGCAGCTTTGGCGCGGTTTGACGGGAAGAAAATGGCTGCCTGGAGGTTGGCGTGTCCATCATGATCACCTGACGCCCGAGATCGGCCAGGTCAAGCCCTTGTAATGCCAGCGCCGAATAATAAAGCGTCTGACGGCCGATATGAATCTGCCGTTCGGTGTCCGTCATATTCCGGGGCGGGGGTTTTTTGTGATGATGTCCAACGGGGGCAATCCCGGCGATCAGGTCGTAAAGGTCCAGGAAAGAGCTGGCAATGTCCATACCGTCGACGGGTGCTTTTTTCCCCTTTACCGTTGATGACAACCCCGGACGACCCGTGCCTTTGAGAAAGCCCTGGAAGCGGTCAAAGGCGCCGGAGGTAAACCGGATGTTCTTTCGGGTCAGGGTATCGGGCTCCATAAAGTCCA
>NZ_JAHHPN010000526.1:0-1032 GCF_024606325.1 Endozoicomonas sp. ONNA1 | reverse complement strand
TTTCCCAGATACAGTAACTGAACTGGAAATATAGATTCTATAAGGAGCTATGAATAACAATATCCTTAACTACAAAGTGCGTTGTAAATTAAAGTGCAGTGCAAATAGCGCGGTACAAATAAAGCAGCTATCAAATACTTCCGACAGACTGTGCCTTCGGCATAGCCACCGGAGCAAGCATTAGCTGCCAGAATTCAACGCTGATTCAGTGTCTGACCGTTGAGTCTGTCAGTTAAACAGAGTCGAGAGATAATCCAGGGGGGCATAGAACTTTTCCCACTGAGTCCAGCCGGTCTCTGAGAGGCCTTGTTCCAATGGATAGCCATAAACGGCGTAGTTTGAAAGACTATTGATAACAGCGAAAGTCAACGCAGGCACCAGCGTGACAGCGGCTTTGATAAGCAGGTTGTTTGAAGTTATCTTCGAACTGCCCAACATAAGCAAGGCTCCGGCTCCGCCCACGATTGTGGCTCCAGCTAAGCCTGCGGCCATTGCTTCGACTTTGGCTACGACTACGGCAACGGCTACGGCTCCAGCTCCGGCTCCGGCTAAGGCTATGAGTCCGGCTTCGGCTCCGACAAAGGCAGTAACTCCGGCTCCGGCACCGGCTACGGCTCCGTATATGGCTGCGACTACAGCGTTTGTCTCTCCGCCCACATCAATTGTTAGCATTGAAACAATTCCCGAGAGGGTACCCGCAATAGCTGCGCTGATAACAGAAGCAAGAGTCGCTTTTGCTGGGCTGAAGCCTATATGGATCATGGTTTCATAAGCGACAGCCCCTGCAATAATCCCATTCATCGGAGAAAATATTGCGTATTCCCCAACCGCATACCATTCAGTATTAATATCCCTTACGTTCATTTTTCTTAGCATTAACGCCGAACCAGCGCTGGCTCCAGTTCTTGATAACGCTTCGGACGCCAGGTAGGTCAAGACTGCGACAGGTATATGCTCCCTCGTTTTCGTAGGAGCAACATAAGCTGCCATTCCTGCACCGGCAAAATACAGGGGTTTCCACCAGCGCTGTTC
>NZ_JAHHPN010000525.1:0-1581 GCF_024606325.1 Endozoicomonas sp. ONNA1 | reverse complement strand
CTTATAAATATCCCTATAAACGTAGAAAAAGAAAGACTGTTATGGAACAAACTATTTGTGACACATTTATTATTGCCGGAACTGCTATTTTTTGTATGTTCGCTGGGGCTATCTTTCAAAGGAGGATTTCCCAAGATTTGATTTTTCAGCAAGCTAAAGCAGACTTCACGACCCCTTTCGTCGATGCACTTATTAAGCTCTATGCCAGAGAGCCTGATTTCCCCGATACTGGTGCTTTGGAAATTCTCCAGGCTGCTTATCCCCTTCAGTTTTCGGCTTATCTCAAACTGAGAGCAGTTGGTAGTAAGCGTCAGGTACGAATAATAGATTGCGCTTGGGAGCAATACATAGGTAAAAAGGATTACCAACTTTTGCAAGAGGCTGAAATGTACCGTTTTTCTCATGTACTTAATCTCGATAGTGATGAAGATCAAAGGTTGCTCGCAATTAAGCACATCAATAAGCTGTTACGAGCCATCGAAACCTAACAAAAGCATCGTGTCGGACACACTACGTGCGCCGCACATGCAGGCGTTAGATTTCTAGTGCAAGCCCCAAAGAAAATGAGTTACGAATTAAAATAATCGGTTTTTTGAATGATGAAAAAAGTCAAAAAAGTTTTTACTTTAATTTTTTCGATATATTTAAGTGGCTGCGTATCTACAGAATCTATTAAATTAAACTCTGATCCTTCTGTCGAACCCTATAAATGCTTAGTAACAAACTCTCAGACTATTATCGAAAGGATTTGGAATACATGTCCATTATTTAGTAGTAATCCAGTAATTGATCAAAACCCTCAGAGATGGGATATCATTCCTAACCCAAGTACATCATATTTAGAATTTATAAATGGAAAAAAGCATTTACTCAACAAAAATATGAGAAGGTGTGAAATTCCAAGCCTCATTACTGAATATTTTGAAATCCCAGTAGGAACAAAAGTAAAAGTACTAGATATGGTCAAGCATGAAAACCCATCATTCTCTGGTATTATTTTTAATGGTGAAATCAATTACCAAAGAGATAAGTACAAAGTACATTATCGGAGATTTTTAAAAAGGTCAGATGACCCAATTGGATACGACCTGTCAAAAGATTTTAATTTTTGTTCAAACAACGAAATCTAACAATTGCATGGAGTACGTTCCGCCCTAAAGGGCTCCACCCGACGCGCCTGCGGCGCGCGGCTCATGCAGGCGTTAGGTGGCTTAGTCAGCGTCTATATCCAAGTCGAAGTCAGCCAGAGTTTCATAGTCACAAAGGTTTATCGCTCGGATTATTCGTTTAGCCAGATCAACTTGATTTTGTTCCAAGGCTTCTTCGATAAGTTCTAGCCTCTTAATTTCGTGATCTCTCGACAATGAAGTGATAGCCCAAGGCTTGCCATCTGGTGATTCGAAATAGTTTCTTATTCTAGACTTCTCCACCTCAAACGCTTTTTGATCGTTCACTGTGTAAACAATAGTTAAATGTGTGGTTTTTATTTCCATGTCTTTAATCCTGTGTTTATCGCCACCTAACAACACGCTAGTCTGGGACGCACATACTGTGCGCCCGTCAGCTTTGCGGTTATGCGCT
>NZ_JAHHPN010000524.1:0-16631 GCF_024606325.1 Endozoicomonas sp. ONNA1 | reverse complement strand
CCGCCTGGTTCGTAGCCAGGTACTCTATCCAGCTGAGCTACGAGCGCGTAATACTCACTTGTTCACTGGCGGTGGGCGGGGAACCGGTGGCGGAATTTTTTGATATCACTCTTCCTTTCCCTGCCAAGTTAAATATGATTACGCCTTCATAAAAGTTACAACCGCTTCATAGCTCCCTTCAGATAGTTCTTTTGAGCAACTAGTACTCACAAGTACTTTACTGGTATCGCTAGAAAATGCATCAACAGCTTCACCTGCTCGGATATAATCACCAAAGCTAAAAGTCGCTTCTTTCCCAGTTAATCTGACCATTATATTTGCAGAACCCTGCTTTTCAGCCATCGCATTACGGCAAACTATTAAAGCCTGCTCAGTGGTATCAAAGGATGCATCATCACCTGAGGAAACAGTTACAGCTAGAAACCCTTCAGAACCAGGCGTTACAATCGACTTAAATTCGTCAACATCAACTCTAACAAAAGGCTCAGAAACCAGAGGCTCAAGCAGTTTGTCAATCATTATTGCTAATGTTGTATCACTGCGGATAACGCTCACTTTATCTTGAAGTAACCCCAGATCACCCAAAGTTAACGCTGCATCTCGAGAAAGAAGAACAACAGGTGTCAACCCACTTTTTTTCGATTGTTGAAGCAACAAGGAAGACAAAGCGCCAGCATCAACCCCACATGCGACGAAAATAAGATCCGCTTTAGCAAGCAACGAAGACAGTTCCAGTTGCAGCACATCAATACGGTCAGTCAATGTACAGATCTTAATCTCAAGATCATCTGGTAACGACTGCTGAGAGACTTTATTGTGCCACTCCCCCACAGCTTCAGCGGCTGCGCTTCCAGCAGCCAGAACAACCAGATTGGCGACTTTCTTGTCAGCCTTTTCCATTGAAAAATTCCTTTACTTATCAATAAATGCTCAATAATACTGAATCGATTCGCTTTAGCATCTCGGTTATTTCAAGCATCAACTCGCTGGTAGTAGGCTCTTCTAACTTAACCTCTGCCAATCGATAACGACGCTCCGCCCCGACCGCCAGTCGTTTATTGAATTTTGCGGCGAATGCATCTCCAAAATCTGGCTCAATAAAGGCGGTTCTACGCCCATAAACTATCAAGCAATGCTGACGTTTCTCGCCCACCGTTTGATCAATCAATTCGAGGTAGAAAGGCCAATAGTCCTGTTCTTTATTTTGAAATTTCTCCCAATCATTCTTGAAAATTTCTAAATAAGTTTTGACGCCTGGGTACAAATCACAAGTATACTGACCAGGAAAAGTCTGATTCAGTTTCTCTTCAATCCACTCTAAATGGTGATATTGCTCCAGCGATAATAATAAAGAAGCGTTCTGAACCAAAAACTGATGAAGTTGCCCTATCTGGCTGTATTGCTCTGACATAAGGACAGACTTCCATTGAAGAAAATCAACATCATCCCACTCGTACAATTTATGTCTTTTACCATCCGTGGTTTCCACTTCTATCAGACGGCTATTCTTTACCAGTTCTCTGTGATCGCTCGCCATTGACTTGATGAAGGCATAAGGCTCTGCAAAGGAAGCGTCCAGATCGTAGCGGCTTGTTAAATGGATCAGCAGGTCTTTCAGAACCCAGCGAGCAGATTCTTGCAGAGAATCGGTATGAACTATATTTTCCAACGCCGTTATCAGCCATTGGTGACTGACTATTGCCCACTTTTCTTGCTCACTGCTTTGCAAAATCTCCCTTGTAAAAGTCTCATGCCCATCCATAAGGATGCGTACCAATCGAAGATCAGGATCATTTTCCACCAGCGACTCAGCCCATTGCGAATACGCCGCCAGCTGATTATTTTGTTCCTTACTTCCGTACTTGTGCTCAACAACAATAATCAGCTTGTTTGACAAGTCCGTCGCTAAAATATCGATATACCGTTTATTTTCACCATAGGCATGTAAATATTCCACGCAGACATTGAGATTCTGCAGTGCGAGTTGCTCAACATCCAACAAGGTTAACGGAAAAATCTCACGATCGTTCGCGACCGCATCCCGAAGCAAAGCTTTGATAAAGTAGTCACCCAGTCCATGCCCTTCCTTTGGGTTCAGCAACCATGCAATCACTTTTGAGAGACTGGTTTCACCCGGGCTGATGACATCAAAAATCTGTCGATACTGATTGTACACAACTGCCTGTTGGTAACGAGGGTCAACTATAAATTGCTCAACAAGCTCAATAGCTCTGTGAAGATCCATTTTGCACAACTCGATGTTTAAACAAGTCTTCATCATAAAGAATCAGCACAGTTATGCATTGATACATATCATTATCAAACGTAACTCCATCCACTCAACAAAAAATCGTAACAAAAAAACGATTTCAAGCTTGACGCACATTCGTTTCAGTAATACGATTAATTCCAAGATGAATCGTATTAGGAGAACGATCATGAAAATCAGGCAATCCGCCATTCAGAGTATTTGCACCGTAGTGACCACCGGAGCCACAAACAGCCTCTATGAAACTGTTGAAACTAATGACATTTCACCGGCATACCTACTGCCAGGCAACGCACTCGACCTCCACGGCAATGTGAACATCTCATTGCTGAAGCCAGTGAAAATCAAAGAGATAAAACGCAGTCCACGCTTTACAGTTCAGGAAGGTGATATCGTCATTCTTGCTAAAGGCAACGCCATACGCACGGCTTATATCACCAAAGAAGTGGCCGAACGAAATGTCATCATCTCCGCCAACTTTGTGCTGCTTCGGCCAGACAGATCCGTCGCTTTGGGACAGGCTATAGTGGCCTACTTCAACACGCCTGCAGGTAAAAATGAACTTGAAGCGCTTAACAAGGGTAGTGTGATTAAAAGCATTAGTGCCGCAGACATCAGGCAGCTTCAGATACCTGTACCTTCACTTGACCAACAACAGCAGGTTGCCGAACTGTTTCATACCAGCCTCGATACTTATCAAAAAGCACTGCAACTCGCTGAGCAGGAGAAGAGAACCGCTCTTGCCTGCATTAACCAGCTCTTTCAGGCGGAGGTGATCGCATGAAAAAGCAACTGATAGAATTACTAGATACAGCCCGTGGCCACATGGAGCCTGAGCACCTGATCGAACTGCTCTCATTCCTGTGCCTGATCGCCAAAGAAGCACCCTGTGAGTTTGAGGCAACACTTAAGTTGGAATTTGCACAACATTACAAGGAGCTGGAGGATCTCGGATTAAAACTCAGTGAGCAACAGGGATGGCCAGAAGGTATTGGCCAGGCCCCTGATATCAACAAGCTGAACTCCGATGTAATGAGCCAAGCCTGCACTCTGACATCAGAGCTGAAAGACTATAGCATCTTTTCTCAAATATTAGAGACGGTTACAGAGCGCATGGGCAAAAAAGGCTGGTCATGTAGCAGTAATCAGACAACACTGACTCTCTTCTCCATTTTGGTGGGGAACTGTAGCCAAAAAACATTATACAGCGGCGCAGCTGGGCCAGCCCGATTAGTTTCAGCCCTGAACCCAGAGTATGCCCTGCTGGAAGAAAACCACCGTGAAACCTGGATTATCGCCTACCGGCTGCTGCTGCTGGAAAACCACAACTTCGAACTGCTCCAGGCCGATTCACTCAGCCATGACCTGAGCAATGAACACCAGGCTGACATTGTGGTCATGGAGCCGCCTTTCGGTTTGCGCTTCTCAGCAGATCAACGTCGAAGCCTGGCCAAAGTAAACTACCTGAAAGTACCAACAGGTAACACACTGCCAGCGTCTGCTGGTGATGCTCTCTGGATACAAAAAGCAATCAGCATGCTGAAACCGGAAGGTAAAGCTTATCTGTTGTTGCCACAGGGCTGGCTGTTCAGGGGTGGTTACGACGCCAAAGTAAGAGACTATCTGCTAGAGAACGGTTTAGTTGAGGCCATCATCGGCTTGCCCTCCGGTATTCTGGACTCTACCGCAATACCTCCGGCTTTGCTTATTCTCAACAAGGGTCGCAGTGTCAATGCACCGGTGATATTTGTGGATGCCAGTGAGATCGGCACAAAATCTCGGCGAAGACATTCTTTGAGCAATGACGATGCCAGGTTGATAAAGGAACTCCTGTCAGGAAAACAACCAAACGACTCAAGGTACAAAACCGTCGAGCTTACAGAAATTGCCGCTCAAGGTAATACACTGAGCATCCAGAAATATATTCAGAAACAGACAGAGACCGAACAATTATCTGTCAAAGCTGAGTTTGCACAGTTAGCCGTAATGCAAAAAAAATACGACACTGCCCGCAAAAAACTGGCTCGGCTGTTAAAGGATTTTGAATCGGTATAATTCAGTGGCTCAAGGCATATATCACTAGATACAATGCCCTGGATATCGGTTAACCTGTCGTACCAGTTTATTTTTTCATTGAGCTATCTGGCCTTCTGCTCTCTATCGTCAGTAAAAACGGTAGCACAAGCCACTGGCGGTAGCGTCCTGCTGATTCTGTACGCAGTACTCACTGAAAGGAACTCACTATGTCCTATAACGAAGAAGAAACTCGTTATCATCTCATCGACCCTATTCTGCGTGAAAAAGGGTATCTAAACCAATGGATCAAATTGGAAACACCGGCACCAGTTGAACCCACTGGAGTTAAGGGCAGGCGCAGAAAAGGGCCGGGTAGAACCGACTACTTGCTGTGTGTTCAGGTAGGTAGTATGCCAAAACCTCTCCCGGTTGCTGTTTTAGAAGCCAAAAAGGAGAGTGAAGATCCATTCAAAGGCATGCAGCAGGCAAAGGGCTACGCCGAGTGCAAACGCTTCGATGCAAAATACGTCTTTTCATCGAACGGTCACCGCTATGGTGAGTATGACTTTACGACAAATATGCAAACCGGACCGTTCCAAATGCCAGACTTTCCGGATCATCCAACACTGACAGCCCGGTACGCTAAAGACACCAGCATTGATCTTCATACTCCTGAAGCAAAGATCATGTTCATGGCGGACAGTCCTGCCTGGTCAAAGCCCCGTTACTATCAGGATGCCGCTATTCGTGCTGCATTCGAGAAGATTTTACGCTGCCAGCAACAAGGGGAACCTGCTCGTGTATTACTCACTCTGGCCACGGGTGCAGGCAAAACCATTATTGTCACCAACCTGCTATGGCGTTTGAATGAAGCAGGCCGCCTGAACAAACCGGCCCTGTTTTTATGTGACCGAGATGAGTTGCGGGAGCAGGCCTACAGCAAAATGAAAGCGGCTTTTGGCGATAATGCCCGTATCGTAAAAACCGAGAAAGGCAGCAATGCAGCTAAAAATGCCCGTATACACATTGCCACCTATCAAACCCTTGGCATTGATGGTGAAGAGACAAGCCCGGAAAAATTCGCCAGCTTCCTGAGCCAACATTACGGAGAAAATGCCTTCAGTGTCATTGTTATTGATGAGTGTCATCGTTCCGCCTGGGGCAAATGGTCAGAGGTGCTCACCCGCAACCCGGACGCCATTCATATTGGCCTGACAGCTACCCCCAGAAAGCTTGTTGAGTCCAAACACGCAACCGAAGAAGACACACAAATCACTGCTAACAATGTCAAATACTTTGGTGAACCGGTTTACGAGTATACCCTAACGCAAGCTCAAGAAGATGGCTATCTCTCTGCCTGTGAGATTGTTAAACGCAAGGCAAATATTGACAGTCGAACCTTTACCAAAAAAGAGATCCTTGCGGCGAAAGCGGTCAATATCAAAACCGGGCAGCCCATCACAGAAGCAGAGCTGACCAAAGATCAGTACACTGGCAAAGATTTTGATGATGAAATCTTTGTCGAGCTGCGCACCCCGAAAATGTGTGAAGACCTGTTCCAGCTGCTCTGCAAAAACGGCGGACCGGAGCAGAAAGTGATTATCTTCTGTAACCGGGAAATTCATGCCGACCGTGTTGCCATGCATATGAACAACCTCTACAGCCAATGGTGCAAAGAGCAAAACCAAACGCCCACTGACCTTTATGCCTTTAAATGCATGGGAGGCGCGAATAACGGCTCTGACCTGATCGAACCCATGCGCGGCTCCGCTGACCGGGCCTTTATTGCCTGCACCGTGGATCTGCTGGAAGCCGGTGTGGATATCGAACGCCTTAATGCCGTTGTCTTTTTCCGTTACCTGCAATCCCCCATCAAGTTTTATCAAATGGTGGGACGTGGCACCCGCATTCACGAAGAGACCAGCAAATACAAATTCTGGCTGTATGACTATACCGATGTAACCAAACTGTTTGGCACCGACTTTATTACCAAACCACCCCGTCCGGGCGGCAGCGGCAATGGTGGCGGCAGTGGTGGTGACGATGAAGGTGGCGATGATCCGGTAACGCCCACCATTGCGGAATTTGGTGGCTCACCTGTGGGAATTACACCGCAGGGCAGTTTTATTCTCAGTGTTCGCGATGGTCGTGAAGTACCTATTCCGGTGGATGAATACCGCAAGGAGATGATCCAGCGGGTACTGAGCGAAGCCAGTAATCTGGACGATTTTCGCTCGGTCTGGATTGAAACCCAAAGGCGCAAGCAGCTGATTGATCACCTGTTAGGCGACAACTTTATGCCAGATGTAATCCGTGATTTTGACAAGATGAATGATTTTGACCTTTATGACTTTTTTGGTCACCACGGCTACAAAGTGGCTGCCCTTAAGCGTACAGAACGTAGCCAGCAGTACCTGAACAATAACCGGGACTGGTTTGACGGAATGGATGAAAAAGCGGCCAATGTGCTGAAAGGGCTTGGGCATCAGTTTAGCCAGAACGGGACAGAAGCTCTTGAGACACCGGCACTGTGGAAGGTGCCGGAAATTGAACGGGCTGGTGGTTTGCGTGCATTGAGTGCTCTGGGTAAGCCTGTGGATGTGATGATTGAGGCTAAAGGGAGGTTATTTGGGGTATGAAATGGGTACAGAAAAGGCTTGGTGATATTACAACTATCATCAGTGGTACAACCCCAAAATCAGCAATATCCGAATATTGGAGTGGTGATTTTGTTTGGATAACCCCTACAGACTTGGGAAAGCTCAAAAGTAAGCTTATATGCTCGAGCGAACGTACGATCACTCAAAAAGGTCTGGATAGCTGTAACCTTTCTAAGATCACAAAAGGTTCAGTGGTTATGTCATCTCGTGCTCCAATTGGACACCTTGCCATTTCTGAATGTGATTTTTACACAAATCAAGGGTGTAAGAGCTTCGTATGCGGTCCTGAAATAAACAATAACTTCCTATATTTTTTGCTGAAATATCGGATGAGTGATATCCAAGCTCTTGGTAGTGGAGCAACATTTGCAGAAGTATCAAAAACGGCGCTTGAGAATTTCATTGTGGATATTCCAGATAAAGTAGTGGATCAAATTAAAATTGCATCCAAGCTTGAAGGGCAAATGGTGGAAGTAGGTAGCGCACGTGAAGCAGCAGAAGTACAACTTAAAGATTTGTCCTTATTGAGAAAGAGACAAAATCAAAAGGTTGAACAGAACTTAAAAGGGGTCAAACGTATATCGTTAGAGTCACTTCTCATCACCATTGAGGCTGGCAAAAGTCTGAAGACTTCAGAGCAGCTCGCCAACAGCAACGAATATGGCATTCTTAAAGTCAGTGCTGTAAGCTGGTCTGAATTCCAGCCTACAGAAGCAAAACGCTTTGAAAACGACAGCTACCAACCACCAGAACATCACAAGGTAAGGAAAGGTGACCTTATCATCTCCAGAGCAAACACACTGGAGCTGGTGGGTGCCGCAGTTTATGTGGATGAAGACTATCCGTTTCGTCTATTGTCGGATAAAACCTTAAGACTGGTTCTTCGGGAAGATAAAATTCTGCCGGAGTTTTTGCTGTGTATTTTGCGACTCTCTGAAGCCCGAGACCATATAGAGAGTAATGCCACCGGGTCCAGCGATTCGATGAGAAATATCTCTCAAAAAACCATCCGATCCATACCTGTCCCGCTTCCGGATAAGGATGTGCAACTTAAGATTATCCAACTGGTCAAGGCATCCAGAAAACTCATAGGAACCGCTGAACAGTCGGCAAAACAGATTATTGCTGACACCAAATTGATGCCAACCAAATTACTTACCCAGACTTTCAATCATTAACTATGTCCGCAACAAATACGTCAAAAAGCAGCCGAAAAACCAAACAGCCGAAAGCGATTGCCTCCACCCAATCGCTCTCCTCCTTCGTAAAGTCCATCTGCGACATTATGCGCCGCTCCAACTGCGCCAGTGCCTTGCAGTATGTGCCCGAACTGACCTGGATTCTGTTTCTGCGAATTCTGGATGATCAGGAAGCCAAAGCTCGAGAAGAAGCGGAAGCGGTGGGTCAGAGTTTCTTCCCAGCACTGGTCAGCCCCTACCGCTGGCAGGACTGGGCTGCTCCCTATTCAGAAAAGGAAGACCATCCAAAAACCACCGATGGAAAACCTCGGGGCTGGCTCAGAAACGAACTGTTTGCCTTGGGCAGCGGCAAGTTTTTTGACTTTATCAATGATGATCTCCTGCCGCATCTTCACAGACTGGATGTTGACCCGCGCACCAAGCTGCCCAACCCCAATGCCACACCCAAGCAGCGCATTATTGGTCGTATCATGACCGCTGTGGAAAAAATCCGCATTGATAGCGAAGCCAACCTTCTGGATGTGCTGGACCGGGTGCATGAGATTAATATTGATCATGTAGACGACACCCACTTTTTCACACTGTCCCAAGTGTATGAAGACCTGCTGCTGAAAATGGGTGAGAAGAATTCCGATGGTGGCCAGTTCTTTACCCCCCGAGAAGTGATCCGTGCCATGGTGCACACCCTAAACCCGCAGGTTAATGAAACGGTTTATGACCCCTGTTGCGGCACCGGTGGCTTTCTCGCCGTTGCCAACGAGCACATGACCCAGGGCTTAGGGGAATCTCCGTCATCTACCGATATTGATACCCTTAAACACAAGACGTTTTTTGGCCGTGAGAAAGAGAACCTGGTACTGCCCATCGGTCTGGCCAATTTGGTGCTTCATGGCATCGATCAGCCAAACCTCTGGCATGGCAACACCCTTACCAAGCGTGCCACCTATGACGCCCTGTTTGCCGAGGCACCAAAAACCTTTGATGTCATCCTGACCAATCCACCATTCGGCGGCAAAGAAGGTAAAGATGCCCAAGGCAACTACGCCTTTAAAACCGGTGCCACTCAGGTGCTTTTTGTTCAGGATATTCTGACTGAACTGGCCACTGACGGACGCTGCGGCATCGTTCTGGATGAAGGTTTGTTATTCCGAACCAATGAAACCGCCTTTGTGGAAACCAAACGCAAGCTGGTGAACGAATGTGACCTGTGGGGCATTGTCAGCCTGCCCGGTGGTGTATTCTCGACTGCCGGAGCAGGTGTCAAGACCAACCTGCTGTTTTTCAATAAAGGTAAAAAGACCGATCAGATTTGGTACTATGATCTGACCCACGTCAAAGTGGGTAAGAAAACGCCGTTGACTCTAGCCCACTTTGGCTTTGATAAACGCGGTGCCATCCTTGATGACGATAAGCTGCCCGTTAACCTGATTGCCGACTGGCAATCTGACGAGTCCAACAGCGACAAGCCGTTCCCCAGCTACGCCAGGATGCTTCAAAACCATGGCAAAGAGGAAGGCAACAGTCGCTACTCCTGGACAGTGGATTTTGCTGCACGCCGGGCCAAAGCCCGAGAGGAGATGCAACCACTGTTGGAAGAGGCAGATACCATCAAGGCGGAAGTCATCAATATGAAAGAGCGACTCAAGCAGTACAAGAAAGACAAGGTAGCGACGGCGCAGATTGATGAGCTACAAACTCAGATCAGCCAGCGTGAAAAAGCTGCCCGTGGGCTCAGAGCTAAAGCCGATGACATCGATGCCGCCGTTTTCGACCTGAAAGCGGTCAACCCGAATACCGTTGTCAAAGTGGATACTCGTACACCACAGGAGGTGATTGCTAACATTCAGCTGCAACAGAAGATTATTGATGATGCTATGAGTGCACTGTCAAAGCTTCTATAAAATCTGGCAGGCTAAGTTGACACTTCACAGTAAAGGGCAGGCCATACTTCTTATCGTCATTCAGTGAGAACAGGCTTGGCTCTTACACCTCACCAATATTGATATACGCCAAGGAAAGTAGCTGATGCATGCGCTGCAACCAACGGAAGAGCTAGCCACCAGCCCAAAAAAAAGACCTCGTTCGTTTTGGTTTGTCGGAGCCGCCTATGGTCGGGAAGATCAGACCAAGCGATTCCTTGATGAGGGCATCTGGCAAAATGGCTATGAAGATAAACACCTGGACCTGGTAAATTCCATGCAGCCGGGTGATCTTATTGCCATTAAATCGGCTTACACCCGAAAACGCGGCCTTCCTTTTGATAACCGGAAACAGACCGTTTCAGTGATGGGTATCAAAGTGATAGGGGTCATCAAAAAGAACCGGGGAGATGGCCGTTTTGTGGATGTGGATTGGCAGCCACGCTTTGAAATTACCCGTGAGTGGTACTTTTATACCTACAGGGGAACAATCTGGCGGATCACTCCCGATAATTGGGATTCCGAAGGTTTGATTGATTTTGCATTTCATGACAAACCTCAGGATATTGACCGCTTCAGAAATTCGCCCCAATGGAAAGACCGCTTCGGTGATACACTCACTGACAGGCAGCGCTTTAAATGGACTCCATTCTATGAAGCAATAGCTGACAAGCTGCTGGATTACAAAGATGATCGTCAACCTCTACTCAATTTTGTAAAATCGCTGGCTGATGAGCTAAACCTTTCGTACATCAAGGATAAAGATCTGGATGATATCTGCCCTTTTACCACAATAGGACTGTTTAATCGCGGGCTCACTGACACCAATCGCAGTATCATCGCCCAACGCATGGCTGACTTTCTGGGGGTAACTGAAACCATACCCGAGTCTTTTGAGAGTATTCCTACTCTCAACAATCAGAAATCCTGGTTCTTTGCCGGAGAGGATCGCAGACAACCTGATGATATTCAGTCTCTTTGGGATTTTTTGGCAACAGCAGTATATTTTTCTGATAATGATGGTGAAGAAGCCCGACTCTCTTTCAGCCAGGCTTATGATCAGGTTACTGGTCAGGTTGGTATTGGCTGGAATTTAACCATGGCACTGTACTGGATTCGACCATGGAGCTTTGTCCCGCTCGACAAGCGCTCACGTTTATTTATCACCAAAAAGCTGAGCACAGAAATTGGACAAAATAGTGACAAGCGGTACTGCACTTTCAAGGATTACCTAGCGGTATTGGAAGAGCTTGAGTCCAGATTTAAAGAGGATGCTTACCCTGTTAACTCTTACCCCGAGCTATCGTTAGCTGCCTGGCACTTTAAAGATAGCGGACCATCCACAGATAAGGGTGATACTGGCTCGACGGTTGATCCGCAGGAAGAGAATGATACAGCGGAGATTGGGTCTCCAATAAAAGCCTACTCAATTGATGACATTATTGAAGAAGGCTGCTTTCTTGAGCGTGACATGATTCAGAAAATTTTGTCTCAGCTAAACAGAAAAAAGAACCTGGTCCTTCAGGGGCCACCTGGCACTGGTAAAACCTGGCTCGCGAAAAAACTGGCCTTTGCTCAAATGGGACAGAAAAACGACAGTACACTTCGTGCTGTGCAATTCCATCCCAACCTTTCCTATGAAGACTTTGTACGCGGTTGGCGTCCTGCTGGCGATGGCAGACTATCACTGGTTGATGGGCCATTTCTGGAAATGATCAATCAGGCAAAAAAAGATGCCTCAACCAAATATGTTGTGGTTATTGAAGAGATCAACAGGGGAAACCCTGCGCAGATATTTGGTGAGATGTTGACTTTGCTGGAGGCAGATAAGCGGACTCCCAGTGAAGCACTGGAATTAAGCTACCGCCGCAACGATCAAGAACGAGTGCATATTCCGAATAATTTATATGTTATTGGTACCATGAATATTGCTGACCGCTCACTGGCACTGGTGGATCTGGCTCTGCGCCGCCGCTTTGCTTACTTCAATCTGCAGCCAACCTTTGGCAAACCATGGCGTAACTGGGTCCATGAAAAAGCGGGTGTTGAGTTAGACTTTTTAGAGCTGATTGAACAGCGACTGAACTCACTGAATGAAGAGATCGCAAAGGATAAGAATCTTGGGCCTCAGTTTATAGTTGGTCACAGTTATGTTACCCCTGCCTTCAACAATCCGGTTAGTGACCCGGTTATCTGGTATAAAGACGTCGTGGAGTCTGAAATCGGGCCTCTTCTCGAAGAGTATTGGTTTGATGATAGTGAGCGAGCCCTTAAAGCTCAGGAGTCATTGGTTGAAGGCTTATGATCTCTGCTCCTATCATCGTAGATCCAACACCTATAAGGCGCATCGGGAAGATTCCTGTGCGCAATTTATGGCTGTTGATGCTCTATGCTTCAGATCTTTATCGATATCTTGGCAGCAAGAGAGTTGAGGTTGAGGATAATCCCGAAGAAATCGCCGAGCTGGTCGCAGAGGTTCTCTGCCATCAGGTTGAGCAGCGTTTAATGCGTAATCTCAGCTTCGGCTATAACAAGCGCTTCGATGCCATCAACCGAGTTCGCGGTCGAGTAGACATGCTCATTACGGAGCGCAATCGTCTGCTGGATAAGGGAAAGGTCTTCTGCTCATTTGATGAACTAACCATTAATACCCCTCGCAACCGATATGTTCGTGAGGCATTAGAGCAATTGCAAAAGCTGAATATCAAAGGCTCATTAATTCGTAGATGTCGCACGCTGGCTATGAGCCTAGGCAGACTTGGTGTTAGTCAAGGCAAGCCTGAGCGGTATAACAGCCGATCTGAGCGTTTTGGTCGCCACGACCATGAAGACCAGGTTATGGTGGCAGTCGCCGATTTGGTTTTTTCATTGGCACTACCCACTGAAGAGGATGGACAATTATATCTATCAGCGCCAGACAAGAAAAATGAATGGCTTCGAAAACTGTTTGAAAAGGCTGTTGCTGGTTTTTATGCTGTCGCCCTTGATAAGAATGAATGGGGTGTTTCTGCTGGTAAGCAGTTCAACTGGCAGGTTTCCAATAAAACAGCCGGTATAGAGGCTATTCTACCGGGAATGAAGACAGATATTATCATCGACAGGCGAAAGACTGGAGACAGACTGGTTATTGATACAAAATTCAATGCCATCACCACCAGCGGGAACTTCCGGGAAAATAGCCTTAGAAGTGGTTATATTTATCAAATGTATGCTTATCTGAGGAGTCAGGAAGCCCCTGACAATCCTCAATCGTTATCTACAACTGGTTTGCTGCTGCATCCTGCTATTGATTGCATGGTGAACGAGATGGTGGAGATTCAGGGTCATCGGATCTATTTTTGCACGGTGGACTTGGGGGAGAGTTCAGCTGTTGTTCGGAGGCAGCTATTAAACATTCTCTTTAAATGTTTTAACCTAGATCCCTCTCTAATGGATACAGTTTAAAATGTCATAATACTTATTCTTTTAAATAACAACAAGTTAAATTACACATAAATAAGATCAGGAAAGCTTATGGAAAAGGGTGATAAGGTCCGCCATGAAAAATTCGGAGAAGGTCAAATTATCAAAAAACATGGACATGATCTTTTATTTGTGAGTTTTAAAAATAAAAATATTTACGCTACTAACACAGAATTAAAGTTAATCGACACCAGTACCAAAACAATACCCAACTATAACAGAGAGAAAGAAAATAAAATAAAGCGTAAAAAACAAGAAGAAGCCATACAAAAAGAAGCCTTGCAAGTAAAAGCCGAAAAGCTGGCTGAAGCAAAACTGATAATCCAAGATTGGTTCAACAAAGATTTTTTGACTATGGACAAAAATTATCAAAAAAGTCAAATAAGGAATCACATATCTAATCAAGATTATACTGATATTAAAACGGATCTTGTTTCTCAATGGGTGAAAGAACACACAGAAACAATGTTAGATAAGGAACAAGCTCTGGCTTGCGGAACTACCGGTAAAAATCTTCAGCTTATCGCTCGTGCTGGCAGCGGTAAAACACGCACCCTTATCAACCGAGCACTATTTCTTATCCGACACTGCAAGGTTGCACCAAAAGAGCTTTTACTATTAGCTTTCAACAAAAAAGCAGCCAAAGAAATGCAGGAACGTTTCATTGACTTACTCGGTGATAACAACCTTCCCCATATTATGACTTTTCATGCTCTTGCCTATGCGTTAGTCCATCCGAAGGAAAATATAATCTATGATGAGCCGGAAGGGGCTCAGATAAAAAGTCGAAGCATTCAACAGATTATTGATAATTACCTAAGAACGCCTGAAGGTTTAGACAAGGTAAGATCTCTGATGATGGCAAACTTTCAGGAAGACTGGAATGCGATTATTCAAGGCAGTTACGATAAAAGCCCTGAAGAGTTCTTGGCTTATCGACGCTCAATTCGTACAGAAAGCCTTAAAGGAGATTATCTTAAATCCTATGGAGAAAAAGTTATTGCTGACTTTCTCTTTGAACACAATATACCTTATAAATATGAGAGAAACTTTCTTTGGGACGGCATTAATTACAAGCCCGATTTCACAATCTCATTGAGCCAAAACTCAGGTCTGATTATCGAGTATTTTGGTTTTACTGGTGACCCCGATTATGACGAGATGTCAGAAGCAAAAAGACAATTCTGGAAACAAAAGCAAGAATGGTTATTTCTCGAATTTACACCAGAGAATTTTAGCTATGGTGGTGTGCCTGGATTTCATAAGTACTTAAAAGAATGCCTTGAACATTATGGCATAAAACCCATAAGACTTACTGAGCAGGAAATCTGGAGCAGAATCAAACATAGGGCTGTTGACCGATTTTCCAGAGCAATGACCAGCTTTGTCCAACGCTGCCGAAAAATGTCTCTATCTCCAAAAGAACTACTCAACCGGATTATTAAACATACAGCTACGAATGAAATTGAGAGACAATTTATTGAGCTTGGGCATAAGTTTTATGAAACTTACCTCGAGCAGTTAACGGAACAAGGAGAAGAAGATTTTGACGGACTTCTACAAAGAGCTATTCAGCAAATACAATCAGGAAACACTACATTCTTAAGAAAAGCTCACGGCTCAGGTGATCTTAAGTTACTGAGATACATTCTAATTGATGAATATCAAGATTTTTCACAACTTTTTATGCAAATGATTCATGCTGTTATGGACGTCAACAGTTCAGCAGAATACTTCTGTGTAGGTGACGACTGGCAAGCAATAAATGGCTTTGCTGGTTCTGATCTCAAATATTTTAAAAACTTCGAGCGGTATTTTTCCAGTACAAGTAAAGAACCTTGCTGTCTCAATTTGTCAACAAACTATCGATCTGCCAAACAGATAGTGAACACAGGAAACGCCGTTATGAGTGGGCTTGGTAAGCCTGCTTTAGCTGCACGAAATGACTTGGGTAATGTCTATAAGATAGATTTCGGTAATTTTATTCCAACCGATTTAGAGAAGGAATCATTTGATGGAGATTTCATAACACCGATAATACTACGTTTAGTTACAAAAATTATAAAACAAGGCAAACCTGTTGTATTGCTAGGCAGACGCAATGGGCTGGGATACTACATCAATTTCAAAAAAAGCACCAAAGCTAAAGGAAAGACTCTGGATGCCTTTCTTGAGCATTTACGTTCCTTCCTTCCGAAAGAAGACAGCCACAAAGTCACTATATCTACCACCCATCAATACAAAGGTTTAGAGAGTCATTCAGTTATTCTTCTAGAAGTTACGGGTCAGGCCTATCCTCTTATTCACCCTGACTGGGTTTTTAATCAGATATTTGGAGATAGCCTGAATAAGTTGATAGATGATGAGCAGCGACTTTTTTATGTCGCTATAACTCGGGCAGCTGATGATTTATATATACTGACAGACTCAGACAAACCATCTCCATTCCTTCAAGAGATTCCCTGGAGCACTATTGACTGGCTTTCCTTTCCTCCCCCACAACCAAAGGAAAGCCGACTGACTGCCAGAGTCATGAGCATGATTGGTTATGGCTCAATCCCTACCCGATCAATAAAAGATCTGTTGAAATCTGAAGGCTACAGATTCAATAATAACTGGGAAGGTCGACCGGTATGGTGGAAAACCATTCCAGATGACAAAAGTTCCTTCCTGAACCTGTTAAAATCTTCTTGTTGGTTCACTGCGGCTGATGGAGTTGAGGTTTTGATTAAAAATGATCTTAAGAAACAAACTCTTGCTCACTACACTCGTCAGAATGGTGAGCTGCGATGTATCTGTGATACTCAGATCCTTGAAAGCAATAATCAGCAAAACTCTTCACCCTGAATTTACACTTTAGCCTCATACAACGGCAAGCTTGGTGCTTGCCCGGCTATTTCCCCCTTATCAATAAAAACACTTGAACCAGCTGAAACTGACTCACCCTTAACGGTGATAATTGAACCATCCCGCAGGGTTGCCTGACTGGTTCCATTGCCATTGAGTGCGGTGATCGTAGCTATAACCTTGCTTCCTTCCGGGATCAGTGATTTGAACTGCTGCCAGATGTTAGTGGTGGCCATGTTTTTCTCCGCTCAGTAATGAC
>NZ_JAHHPN010000523.1:0-3915 GCF_024606325.1 Endozoicomonas sp. ONNA1 | reverse complement strand
AACCCACAAGATAAATTCACCTTCTAATGATTTATCTTGTGTCTAGCGTAATTGACTTTGCGATTGTTGCAATTTTATTTGACTGTTGCTCTCACTCACTTGTCAGGAGTAAAGCATGAGCTTAAACGCTGAACAACCGCCCGAAACAGAGCTTGACCATATTCGGGACACCTTAACGGGTATTGTCAGCTACGCCAGTAAAACCCGTGGTGAAATGCACCGAAGGTTCGATCAGCAAGAAAAACGTTTTGATGAGCGAGATAAGCGTTTTGATCATCAAGACAAAGCGATTGCTGCACTGAAAGCAGATAACGCAGAGTTGAAAGCAGACATCGTAGAGTTGAAAGCTGACAATGTGGAAATCAAAGGAGCCTTAAAGCTCATTCTGTCCAGACTTCCCAGCTAACCGCCGCATGTACAAACGGTTCCAAAGGACTGTGAACCAAGGGTTATGTCGAGAACCCGATGACGATTTTACAGTGGTCTCTCAATGAGAAAGCTTTTTTCTATCATTTTCACGGATCAGAACTCTTCTTTTCCCGGGTTCCACTGACCTCAATATTTTGAACTTCCGCTTTAAAGCCGAGTCTAACAGACCTGATCAATTTTTAATGTCCTTTCTAAGCGAGGATAAATACTGACTTTGCAACCATAAAGGAATCAGACATGGGCCCAATGAACAACAATTCCAGCATTGGTAATTTACTCTCGCCAACACCTGAGCCACCTCAAGTGGAGGAAGCACCAACGGGTGTCATTGCAGGCAGAGACGTTACTGTACATGACAAAAATGGACCTTTATTGCCCGGCTTGCCCGAATTAATACATTTAAAGATTATTCGCTGTTTGAGTTTTCGAGAGATTACCCAATTTGCAAAAGTATGCAGATATTTTCACGATCTTGTTAAAAATGATAAAGCTCTGGAAAGAGCATGGAGTCGCCGGTTTCCTTCACCACAGCAATATCAACTAAAGACCCTCTTTAAGACAAAAGATGATCACCAACTCCGTGCTTGGTTGAAGCCGTTTGCGAATGAGGACGCCATCAAGTCGCTCATAGAACAACGAAAGAATGTTCATTTTCCTGCTCAATTACTTTTCACCAACAGTAAACTGATGTCTCTATGTGAAAAATTTAAGTTAGTGGAAAAAACTGTCATTACCCATGATGCAAAAATCATCGCTGCCACACTCAGTCCCGATGGCCGCTATCTGGCAACCGCCAGTCACGATAACACAGCGAAAATCTGCGGCCGGGGGACCGATGGATTATGGGAACTAAAAGACATCATTTCCCACGAGGAAAGCGTCGACTTTGCCAACTTCAGCCCCGATGGCCGCTATCTGGTGACCGTCAGTCGCGATAACACAGCTAAAATCCATGATCTTCAGGACGTTGGCTCATTGGGAGTAAAAGCCACCATTAACATTATTTTTGGACTTTGGTTCAGCTCAGCCACCTTCAGCAACGATGGTCGCCATCTGGTAGTCACCAGCGCCAATGACACAGTGAAAATCTATGGTCTGAAGGAAGATGATGGATCATTGGAAGAAAAAGCCACCATTTCCCATGATGTATTGGTCCTTCGACCCACCTTTAGTGATGATGGCCGCCGTGTGGTGACCGTCAATCAAAATGAGGTAAAAATCCGTAGTCAGGGGGACGATGGATCATGGAGAGCAGAGGACATTATTCATGAAACAGTTATCAACGAGGCCAAGCTCAGCTCCGATGGCCGTCATCTGGCGATCTGTAGTGCAGGTTTAGCTCTGAAAATCTATGGTCAGGGGGACGATGGATCATGGGTAAAAAAAATAACCCTTCAACACCAGCTCACCATCAGCTCCATCAACTTCAGCGCCAACAGCCGCCACCTTGTAAGTACCAGCTTAGATTGCACAGCGAAAATCTGTAAGCTGCATGACGATGGATCATGGAAAGAAATAACCAGAATTGATCATGATTATGGGCTGTACTCAGCCAACTTCAGCGCCGATAGCCGACATCTGCTGATCACCGGTTTTGTTGGCGGAACTGCAGAAATCTATGGCCTGCAGGCCGATGAATCCTGGGTAAAAAAAGCCGCCATCATCCACGAAGATTGCATCCATGGAGCCACCTTCAGTCCCGATAGTTGCCTTGTGGCGACCGCCAGTTTAGATTCCACGGCGAAAATTTATGGCCTGTGGGCTGATGGCACATGGGTAGAAAAAGCCGTCATTCGACACGAGAGTTCAGTCACCTCAGCCAACTTCAGTGCCGATAGCCGAAATGTGGTCACCGTCACTCACGATAACAAGGCGAGAATCACTGAACTCAAAGGAAAGATTGATGATCCGATGGACGTTTAAGCCACTAAAACAACCTGCAATTAAGCGTCTTTTTGATGATAACCGATTTAAAAACAGCATTATGTTGAGTACCTGACTACAACTTTTGCAGCGGGCTCTCAATAAAAAAGTTTCTCTCTGTTATTTTCCCGTATCAGTGCTCTTCTTTAACTGAGTTCCACTGACCTCAATATTTTTGAACTTATACTATAAAACCGACTCCAACAGATCGAATCCATTTTAAATGTCCTTTCCAAGCGAGCATAAATACTGAATTTGGAGCTACGGAGAAATCAGGGATGAACCCTATTAAGAGCAATTTCAGCATACACGAACCGCTCTCGCGAACATTTGAACAAACTCAGCTGGACGAAGCAGCAACGGGTGTCAGTGAAAGCAGGGACGTTACTCTGTATCACAACAATAACTCCCCATTCTTAGAGTTGCCCGAATTAATACATTCAAAAATTATTCGCTGTCTGGGTTTGCGAGAGGTTACCCGGTTAGCAAAGGTATGCAAATATTTTCGCGATCTTGTTAAACAAAATATAGCTCTGGAAAGAGCATGGAATCGCCGTTTTCCTTCGTTTCCTTCACCACACCAATATCAACTGAAGACCACCATTAATACAAAAGATGAGCACCAACTCCGTGCTTGGTTGAAGCCGTTTGCAAATAAGGAGACTATTGAGTTGCTCATAAAACAACAAGAGAATATTCATTTTCCTGCGCAGTTACTTTTCACCAACAGTAAACTGATGACTCTATGTAAAAAATTCGAGTTAGTGGAAAAACTCGAAATTACCCATGGTGATAGAGTCTACGAAGCCAATTTCAGCCCCGATGGCCAACATCTGGTAACCGCCAGTCGCGATAAAACAGCGAAAATCTATGGTCTGGAGGATGATGGCTCGTGGAAACGAAAAGCCATCATTACCCATGATGAATGGGTCAGAACAGCCATTTTTAGCCCCGATGGCCGCTATCTGATAACCGCCGGTCACGATGCTACAGCGAAAATATATGGTCTGGAGGACGATGGCTCATGGGAAGAAAAAACCATCATTACCCATAATAATTACCTCGTTTCAGCCACCTTCATTGGTGATGGTCGCCGCGTGGTGACTGCCAGTTTTGGTGATTCGGTGAAAATCACTGGTCGGGGGAACAATGAATCATGGGAACTAGAGGACGCTTTTCATAAAAATACGATCTGCTCGACCCGGCTTAGCCCTGATGGCCATCACATGATAATTTTCTATGCTGTAAATTTCGTTATTGAAATCCATGGTCAGTCAGCTGCTGGATTATGGGCAGTAACATCTACCATTCAAACCGAGTCCGGAGCCCGCTCGGCCCGGTTCAGTGCCGATAGCTGCCATCTGGTCATCATCACTTTTGCTAGTACAGCGATAATCTGTGACCTGCTGGCTGATGGATCGTGGAAAAAAATGGGCACAATTAAACATGGTTTCTGGATCAAATCAGCCAATTTTAGCGCCGACTGCCTCCATGTGGTGACCGCCAGTGAAGATCATAAGGCGAAAATCCATAGCCAGAATGCTGGATCATGGGAAGAAAAAG
>NZ_JAHHPN010000522.1:0-11167 GCF_024606325.1 Endozoicomonas sp. ONNA1 | reverse complement strand
AGAAAATATCACACCCCGGAGCAAACCTGCCCTGAGTGCCAGAAGACCCTGCCAAACGCTCAAGCCCTGTCGGTTCACAGAAGTCAATATCACACCCCGGAGCAAACCTGCCCTGAGTGCCAGAAGATCCTGCCCAACTTGAAAGCCCTGGCGGATCACAGAAGGCAACAACGAAAACGAAAGCTTTGTAATGTACAGTCAAGTGATTGATTTCTGCTTGTCACAGGCTCAGAAGGGCAAGGCAGTGCACACGTCTGTGCGTGATCTGAAGTACAAGATTCCTACAGATCCAGCACGGTGAGACTCATTTCATATCGGAGAGTACTGGTCATATTGAAAAGTACCTCATTGGCAGAGTGAAACTCAGCAACTATATTCACAGTCTCATTAAAATAATTAATCTGTCTTATGGTGTACAGAGCCTTAAGGATATTGATGTTCCTGCCACTGGCCACACTGGTTTGGTGGGGCCCTGCTCAGGCTGCAATGGACGAAAAGCCGGGTGTGTCTTTTTGTCATGAAACTCTGTTGCTGATTTTTCTGAATCCCTTGCTCAATGCCTATCTGCCTGCTGATTCCAGCCTGAAGCTAAAAGCGGTCCAGACCAGGGACTCAAGCTTTGTTGACAGGGCTTCTGAACCGGTTGAGGCTAATAGTCTGATCTCTCTTTACAGCATCCTGCCAGGAATTTTGCAGTGGGGTGTCGCTGTAAGCCGAATCGGTGAAATGAGCAGATCTACCGATAGCGGACTGGGTCATGAAGAAGACGATGACGGTATGGAAGAGGACGCTTCTCAGTCAGTTATGCCTGTTTCGACTGGGGGGGATGATCACAATGAGAATAATGGCGATGAGCGCAAGGATAAGTCTGAAGATAAAAAGAATCCTTGTCTGTGTTGGCATTGTCAGAAAAACGGGGTCTCCTGGCAATACTCCTGTTGTCGCAGAGGTCTCTGTGAAGACTGTTATCAGCGCTTTGGAGCCTCACCTGCCAAGTGTCCATGCTGTGGCAAGAAAAGAAGGCCCGGAATTCACTGTAATCTGTGTCCTGTTGATTATGAGGCGATGGAACTCGATCAGCAGGGTGTCAGGGAACATCTTACTGCGCAGCATCTGCAACAGCGATGCGTAGGCGTTGTCAATGAATTTTGCCATCATTGTAATCATACGGAAGTATTACAACTTCCTCTGCAACAACTCCTGAATACTCTGTCATCACACTGTTATGCTTTCTGTTTCGAATCCTGTTTTACTATTTTGACAGCAGAGACAGACAACACCGCTCATTTTGAGGCCTCACATCGGGAGCGGGCCGGATGTCCGTTATTTGAATGCCCATTTAATGAGTCTGACGACATCCGGCCTACTGCTTCGCATATGAATGAACATTTGCAATACAGATGTGGTTTTTGTTTTGAGACCATCAGTAACCAGCAAGCCCTGCAAACCCATCTGGCTACTCATATTGATTCATATCGATGCGGCTCCTGTCTGGGTGATGAGGGGGAGGGGTCCCTGCTTCGGTTGATTCTGATGGGAGGCCGTCTTCAACAGTTCGGGAATGCGAATTTTACGGTTGATCTGCCACTGGGGTCGCAACAAGAACTGATTAATCACTGGGCGTTTTTCCACTGTCAGATCAGCTGCCCGCTATGCTCTCACACTCTGCAAGGTTGTGATAATGTGAGCATGCAGGAGCATATCGATAGTGTCTGCTCAAGAGTCGATTGCCTCTCCGGCCCGGAACAGAAGCGGGAGCTCTAATCTTGACGACGAGTTTCAGGATGATCCAGACGGTTAATCAGACACTGTTGCCTACCTCACCATTCCAATAAACTGCAATACAGCTCCATTAGGATGGTGTATATATTGAAGCCCGGTAAATCCCTGTGTCTGAAAAGTATTCTTCATGCGGTTCACTATCGGGTAACGCACCTTGGTCAGCAACTTGCCGGAAAGTTTGTCGTAGAAAAGAATATCCAGTCTCTGCATACTCTGTTGAACGGATACTCTGAAAGCTGGAAATTCATTGAACTCCATAGGTTGATTTCGAGAAGAGGGGTTCAGCATCAGTGGCAGCGTGACCGCATATCCCCTGGTACCCGGATCTTCCTGAAAATAAAAGTTCAAAGCCGCTTCCTGTGCGTTGGTCTGGGTCAGTGGCAAAATGAGCAGGACGAAGAAGCTGGCCAGTCCCAGAGTGATCCTTTTCATCAGGGTTCCTTTCATCAGAGTCTCTGCAAATATGTCTCGACAGCAAGGTAGAAAACATAAGGTGCGCCGTTCTACATATATGGTCAGATGGGCATAAGTGCCTGTTCTGAATCTTTGAATCCACCATGTCGAATAATGATGTATTAGTCTGCAGGAAATAATCTTAATCAGAAACAGGCCCGGGACCTGCTCCTTCTGTTTTACAGCGCCATTACGCCCGGTATGAGAAAGAGCAATGCTGCATTGACGATAGAAAGAACAATGCTCATGATCAGCGCCCAGCCAAAGTTTTTAATGTTGAAACTGTCCATAAAGTAATCAACGATCATCAGCATCAGGGCATTCAGTACCAAAGAAAATAAACCCAGAGTCAGGATGGTGATGGGCAGCGTCAGGAAAAACAGAATCGGTTTGACAAAGGTATTGACCACTGTCAGCAGGATCGATACCAGCAGCGCACTGCCATAATTTTCAATGTCTACACCTTTGAGGATTCTGGCGGTGATGAAAACAGCCAGACCGTTGATGAGGAAGTACAGAATCAGACTCAGCATGGCAGACACTCTCCAGATGGCTTCAACGTTTTGTGCACTTTATACCATCCTGAAGTCAAAGGTAGAAAAACAAGTGGTCGTTGCTCCACACCTTAGCGAACTTCTCAGTTCAGTATTAAATAGCACTAAAGTACTGTTCAAATCGACTTGTATATGTAAAATACCCGAGTCTTGTAGGCAAATGAAATGACCTTCTGTTGAAGGCCGAATAAAACGATAAAAAGCGAGATACTGTTCTGCTTTGGCAGCCTATTTCACATTATAAAAACTGGTAGTGACTGAGTTCCGGGCAAACCGGAACCCTGGAGTGAAAAATAATGAAAAAAATAATGGTATTTCTGACGTTTATGCTGGCTTTTAGCACCAGCCTGTTTGCTGCTGATACAGAGCTTTGGCAAGAGTCTACCCTGAACGAAATCATTGAGCGCAAAACCCTGCGTGTTGGTATGGAAGCAGGCTACATGCCTTTTGAAATGACCAACAAACGTGGTGATATTGTTGGTTTTGATGTGGACATTGCCCGTCAGATGGCCAAAGCCATGGGCGTCGAGCTGGAACTGGTCAACACTGCATGGGATGGAATCATTCCTGCCCTGCTGACCGGCAAGTTTGACATCATTATGTCCGGCATGACCCTGACGCCACAACGTAACCTGCAGATCAACTTTGCCCAGCCTTACATTGTCGTAGGTCAAAGCATCCTGCTGCGTAAGGGCCTGGAAGGTGAAATCAAGAGCTACAAGGATCTGAATAACAAGAAGTACACCGTGGCTACCAAGCTGGGTACTACCGGTGAACAGGCAACCAAGCGTTACTTGAGTAAAGCCAGTATCCGTCTGTTTGAAACGGAAGCCGATGGTGCTCTGGAAGTCGCCAATGGCAAAGCAGATGCTTTCGTATACGACTTTCCATTCAATGCGATTTACTCCAGCCAGAATGAAGGCAAGCTGACTCATCTGGACACTGCCTTCACTCATGAGCCTCTGGCCTGGGGTATTCGTAAAGGAGATCCTGACTTCGAAAACTGGTTGAATAACTTTATGAGTCAAATCAAGGCCGATGGCACCTACGATAAGATTTATGCCAAGTGGTTCGAAAGCTCCGAATGGCAGAAGACTCTGAACTAAGTGCTGAGCAGTAAACCCGTAGCCGGCCGTCCGTTGCAAATGGAAAAACAGCCGAACCAGGTTCTGTGGAACCTGGTCTTCGGTGTGTTATTGCTGCTGATGGGCGTGGGTATCTACAAGTCAAGTCAGTCGATTGATTATATCTGGCGCTGGGAGCGCATTCCTCAATACGTCTTCTACAAGGCAGAAAATCCACTCAGAGCAGAATTCGACGGTACGGTTGCAACTAACGACAGTGGGCAACTGGTCCTGGTGAATGACTTTAATGACTCAGAGCAGACTGTTATTAAAGGATTTTCCGACGTTCAGGTTTATGACGGTGATCTGGTCTTTGAAGGCGATCTGCTGGCCGTCAGTTATGAATGGAAAGCCGGGCCCATAGCCAATGGTCTGGTGATGACCATCAAGCTGTCGCTGGTCTCCATTGTCTTTGCCATTCTCCTGGGGGTGATTTCAGGACTGGCGAGAATTTCTCCCAATCCGGCGTTGAGAAATCTCTCGATACTCTACGTCGAGGTCATTCGTGGCACCCCGCTGCTGGTGCAAATTTTCATTGTTTATTTCTTTATTGGCACGGTTCTTCATCTGGATCGTTTCACAGCGGGCGTTGCGGCGCTGTCGATTTTCACTGGTGCCTACATTGCAGAGATTATTCGAGCCGGTATTGAGTCGATCAATAAAGGTCAGATGGAAGCCGGACGCAGTCTTGGAATGAGCCGGGGTGATACCTTGCGATATATCATCCTGCCCCAGGCTTTCAAACGGGTTCTGCCACCGTTGGCCGGTCAGTTTATCAACTTGATCAAGGACTCTTCACTGGTTTCGGTTATTTCTCTGACTGATCTGACCAAAGCCGGTCGGGAAACGGTCAGCAGTACCTTCAGTCCCTTTGAAGTCTGGTTCACGGTTGCGGCACTTTACCTGGTGCTGACCGGTATCCTGTCGTATGTCGTCAGAAGGATGGAGGTGAAGTATGCCGCAAGAAGCTGACGCTATTATCACCGTGACAGATATTCACAAGGTCTACCCAAATGGTGTTCACGCCCTGAAGAATGTCAGTCAGACCATCAGGGAAGGGGAAGTGGTGGTCGTGGTTGGGCCCAGTGGTTCAGGCAAATCAACTTTTCTGCGTACCCTGAATCAGCTGGAAACTATCAATGCCGGTGAAATCGTTGTGGACGGAATCTCCCTGACCACTCCCGGAGATGTCAATAAACTGAGGGAAGAAGTGGGGATGGTCTTCCAGTCCTTCAACCTGTTTCCTCACCTGAGTGTACTGGACAATATCTGTCTGGCGCCCATGAAAGTTCGTGGTATCTCCAGAAACGATGCAGAAGACCGGGCAGTAGAGCTGCTGGCCAAAGTCGGCCTGTCTGACAAAGCCGGGAGTTTTCCACCTCAGTTATCGGGCGGTCAGCAGCAACGTGTAGCCATAGCTCGGGCATTAGCTATGCAGCCGAAGATCATGTTGTTTGATGAGCCGACTTCTGCACTGGACCCGGAAATGGTCGGTGAGGTTCTGGAAGTTATGAAACAACTGGCTCGTTCAGGTATGACCATGGTTGTGGTGACTCATGAAATGGGCTTTGCCCGCGAAGTAGCCGACCGGGTTCTGTTCATGGAGTCTGGTGAACTGTTAGAAGACAGTGTTCCTGATAGCTTCTTTGATAATCCAGACAGTGAACGCCTGCAGTCCTTTCTGAGTCAGGTGATTTAAGTCATAACCAGGTTTTGGAAGACATGGCTTTTTGGGTCAAAACCATGTCTTTCCTTGAAGCATGACTACCTGTGCGGGTAATGAAGAGCCAGTACTGATAAAGCACCCAGTGGCAGCCAGGCGGAAGCAACGATCCGACTTGATTCAGAGGACATGCATCTGCAGGTGCTCTTGCCATCAACCCAGCTTACCAGCGCATCTCTCCATGTGCCCCCCTGTTCATGGCAAACGGGAAGCTTGCTGTTTTGATGTGAATTACCCCCCGGGCACACATAGTAGTAGTATCTGGCGCAACCTTGCCAATTTTCATGGTTGCCAGAGCTATCCAGATGCGCTTGCCAAACAGTCTTGCCATTTTCATCGGTGTCAGGGGCGCATTCCTGACCCCAGGGTGATTCAGATTCACAGTCATCGCGGCTCTGGCACAGGGGTTCAACAACATTCAGTGTGTGCCACACAGCATCAACAAACCAGATGCGTTGGGTCTTCTGATCGACTTCGAGACCTGCAATCTGGCTTGCGGGTGTTTGAATACTGCCAATGTAGGTATGGTTTCCTGAAGTGTCCAGGCGAATAGCATGGATCTTTCCAGTATCAGAATCGCTGACAAACAGCTTACTATCAGAAATGACCAAACCGCTGGGACTTTTTAGTTCAAGTCCGGCGACACTGAGCTCAGTAAAGCGGGCGCCTGATATTTTGGAGTAAGCGGCGTATTTTTCACGCCATTCATCTCTGTGCTTTACATCACCTGCTACCGTCCCGCTATCAGTATCAAGAACGTTGATCACGCCTCCTGCAGGATTGGCTACGAACAGGTATCTGTCGAATCTGGCCATGTGTCCGGGAACAAGATTTCGTCCCGTCTTTTTATACATGGTTGTATTTTCATACCGATAGAGATAGGCATAGCTATGCTCATGCCCACCATATCCATGGGTGCGGGTAATATTGGTGTACACAATACTTCCATATTTAGAGTCAGGGCCGGCGTCCCATGACCAAAAACCGGCTTCCCGGCCTTCCCAGGTGATGCCCATTGAGAAGGGCTCTTGATGAACCATGTCGATGTGGGAACCATAAGGCTTTTCTTTAAGATTATCTGGAAAAAAATTATTGTTTTGAATAGCGAATGTTTTAAGGTTGTTTGCCCAAAGAGAAGGTCCCATAAAGTCCGAGCAGGTTCGCTGGGTGAAATACTCTCCCATAAAGGCAGATGCCGTATAATCATTACAGCTCCCACCTGTGGTAGCAAATGTTCCGGTCTTGCTTAAATTATGAACTTTCTGCCCTTTAAATTCGGGGACATCACCCAAGGTGGGTGAGCCACCAAAGGCGATATCTGTGGGTCGGTGCATGAAATGACAGGAAGCCAGGTCGCGACGATGTTCAGGCTCGTATGAAGCCTTGACACCCGGACAGTAAAAGATGCTTATGCTGTCATCGGCACTGTTCAAGACAAAGAGCTGACCTCTTGCATTGGGGTTTTCTGCCACAGCGACAGGCTTGTTCAGGCTCCCGATTCTGGAACTTCCCCATTGGCGAATAGAAGGACTGAACCGGCCATTTTTCAGTTTAGGTCCGAACTCCGGTATACAATCGTTTGCAACATCTGAAGCGTTACAACGTTTATCGACAGGACAGCGACCATATCCGGCAGATGCCCCGTCGGGTTTAACAATGAGAGAACAATCAGCAAACTCAGATCTGGCCGGTGTCGCATTGATCAATAGTGACAGGGTCGCGAAGGTTAGAAAAAACAACAACCGTTGTGAAACTAAACCTGATTTTACGAGTTGAGGATCTATATAATTCATGAAGCACACTCCTGTTAAGAGGTTTGATCGCTAAGTTGCTAAATCACAGTAGCTTGCTTCGGAATAGTTGCCAGTCACTCTTCAGAATCTTCTTTAATCGGGCTATCTTGCAGGAAATGTTTTTTGTAAGACACGGCCTTCCGAGTGAAGACCATATCCTTTATTGATGCGTCCTGGCGCAAGTGGTCAATGACTGCGAACATGGCATTAAGATTGGCGGCTCCCAGTGCCTGACTTCTTTCAGGGCTCCAGCCCTGGTACTCATCCGGTGAGTCCACTGTGTCCTTGAAAGGCATTTCCAGAGTCATTGATAAACAATCGAAGCGTTCAGCCAGGGCTGCGGTGCAAACCGTCATGTTGGCCTTGCCGGGTTCATCTTTTGGATAACCGAATTCTGTCTGGAAATCCGGGCTGGCCTGAACCAGGGCCTGCAGATAGTTTTCGGTTAAAGCATTGAGTCGATCGGTCCAGGAAGGAATGCCTTCAGCCGCTGCAATAAAATTGTAGGGCAGGGCTTCGTCACCGTGGACATCCAGAGCCAGGTCGACACCAGTCTCATCCATTTTGTTCCTTACCAGCAGCACTTCAGGGCTTCTTTCCGGGGTGGGGGCAGCCCACTCCCGGTTCAAATTGGCACCACAGGCATTACTGCGCAGGTAACCACGACGGCTGCCGTCTGGGTTCATGTTGGGTACGACGTAGAAAACGGCTTTTTTCAACAGTTCACGAGCAACCGGGCAGGCAGGGTCCAGCAGTCGCTGAAGGAAGCCTTCCATCCACCATTCCGCCATGGTTTCACCGGGGTGTTGTCGGGCAATGACCCAGCATGAGCGCTTGCCTTTGCCAGCACCAATTTTTAACAGGTCCATAGGTTGCCCGTCCAGGGTGTCTCCCAGGGTTTCCGTCTGGACAATAGCCGATTGCTGAGCCCAGGCAATCAAGTCATGGTGGCGTTCCATGGAGTAGGGGGCAAAATAAGCGTAATAGACCGTATTACATTCGGGAGTGTGCTGAATGGTCAGTTTTTCACCGTCGTAAGCGGTATCGACACGGAACCAGTGCTCTCGGTCATAGGAGGCAACCGCCCGGTAATCGATCCAGCCTTTTGCGTAGGATGATTCCGGGGCATTGTTCAGATGCATAGTCAGGGATTGACCTTCAGCGCCTCCAACCCGGTAGTAAAACCACTGATAAAACCCGGAATTAACGTCTTTGTTGATTTCCAGCTGAATATGCTCCGGATTGTCCTTGTTGATAACCTTGATGTTACCGCCATCAAACTGGCTGGAGATATGGAGTGATGTCATGAACTCTTTTTACTTCTTTCAATGATTCGCCGCTACGCTAACCTATCAGGTCTGAAAAATATACCTTTCGGGATGTGTGTTTGTACCTTGCGAGATATCCTTGTTTCTATCGGGCCATCGAAGCATTAGAATGCCGCCGCCTGTCAGTTTCATTCATTAACAGGGGGTTTTTGATTGTTTTTCGGATTACGAGGGTAGGTAAGTGGAATGTCGTCTCGGATGCGGTGCCTGTTGTATAGCACCTTCAATTTCTTCTGCTATACCGGGTATGCCTGAAGGCAAGCCCGCCGGGGTTCGTTGTGTTCAGCTTGATGACAATAATCTTTGCAAAATCTTTGGTCAGTCTGACCGTCCTGAAGTTTGTTCTGGTTTCAAGGCAGACAGAGCTGTGTGCGGTCAGAAAAACTCTGTTGCCCTTAGTAATTTGGTAGCGCTGGAAACGCTGACCCGCTGAAGGTGGTCAGGCTCAGTTAATCAGCTCTACATCGGGTAACGGGTATTCATCCACCACCACTTTTTCAATGGCGGGCATGACTTCTGCTTTGCCCTTAACCACAGTTTTACCGTTCTGGTTGACCACCTTCGTGGAGAGGGTTGCCCGCTTGCGACGTTCATTAAGGTCTACCACTTCCAGTTCAACGGTTACTGTGTCACCAATTTTGACAGGACGCATGAACCTGACTTCCTGTGACAGGTAAATTCCGCCGGGTCCGGGCAGTCTGGTGGCGAGGGCGCAGGAGATCAGGGAGGAGGTCCACATTCCGTGAGCAATCCGTCCCTCAAACTGGGTGGTGGCGGCAAAATCCTTGTCCAGATGTACCGGGTTGGTATCACCGGACACTTTGGCGAACAGCAGAAGATCCTGTTCGGTCAGTGTTCGGGTCAGAGTTTCTTTATCCCCGATTTTTAGCTCATCAAACGGGGTGTTTTCCAGTTTACGCATTATCATTGGCCCTTAGAGGCAAAATAACAAAAAAGGGCGGCAGTAAATACTGCCGACTGACAAATCCATTAATGCCCTGAGAGACTTTTTGTGATCAGGGCTCTGTAACCATTGGAATGGTGTCATTCACTGAAGAGCATTCATTGCTCCTGATTGTTTGATCAATCCATTGTAACAGGCGTTGTGTCACTTGCTGAGAATTCGTTTCATGCAACATTTCGTGACGGCCTTCAGGATAAAGGCTCAGTGTGACATTTTTTAAACCGGCTTTCCGTAATGCTTTGGTAAGTTTCTGTTGTCCTTCCGGAGCGCTGACCGGATCTTTTTCACCGCCCATGACCAGAACAGGCAGCTCCAATTCAATCTGTTTAAGGTGGTGGCAGGCTCTGATGTGGAGCAACCCCCTGAAGAGATCGTGCCACAGTTGATTGCTGCAGTGGAAACCACAGAGTTCATCGGCGATGTAGTCATCCACCGCATCCGGGTCTCTGCTGAGCCAGTCGAACTCGGTTCGATTTGGCTTGAATTGGCGGTTGTAGCTGGAGAAGGTCAATTGCCTGATCAGTGGGCTTATGCCTTTCTTGCCTTGTCGGCGGCATTCAACTTTGGCTATTAGCAGGCCAGCTTCCAGTAACAGTCTGGGAGCATAATTTGAGCCGGAGAGAATAGCGCCTGCCAGCCCGGGAGTATGTTGGATCAGATAGCTCTGAAGAATGTAGCTCCCCATACTGTGACCCATAAGGATCAGCGGGACGCCGGGCAATTTTTTCTGGATAAACTCAACAACGGTTGCCAGATCATCCACCACTTTATGCCAGCCACGCTGCCTGGCGAAATAGCCTTCACCATTTTGCTCAATACAGGCACCGTGGCCTCTGTGATCATGAGCGAAGACAATGTAGCCTGCCTGATTCAGTTCTGTGGCAAAAGAACGGTAACGCTGTCCATATTCCGCCATGCCATGGCTGATGTGAACAATGCCTTTGCGGTTGACGCATTCCGGAAGGTGATTCCAACAATAGAGAGGAATGTTATGGTCGTCGCTTTTCAGTGTGTAAATTTTCATGCCGTGGAGCTGCTCTGGTTATTGTTGAAATTCTGCTCTTTAGCCTTGGGTATTGGGTAAGTCCCTTTATCTGGTAGGCGGAGTAGGGCGGTTCAAGACTTGTCTCGTATAGTCACTAAACATCTTATGGCAAAAATGAAACAATTAGTAAATGATTTAAGGTTTTTTTCAACCGGCTCTCTATCGGGGAAACTGAAAAGCAAGCATCTGACCGGCTTCAAAGTGTCTGAACAGATTGAATTTCGGGAGGCATTGCCGACCACTGATCCCGGTAAGATTTTTTGTCGTTAATTACGTGATGCAGAGTTGAGAAAACGAGAGCTTTAAATACCTGGCCCGCCGGTCAGTCACCTGATTCATATCCCGGACTAGCAGCCTGTCGGACTTAAGGCTGTCCTACTGCGGTTGCAATAAATTGGTCT
>NZ_JAHHPN010000521.1:0-2174 GCF_024606325.1 Endozoicomonas sp. ONNA1 | reverse complement strand
TGGCGATTATTGGGATTTTGGCGGCTGTGGCTATTCCGCAGTATCAGAATTATACAAGAAACGCTCAAGCGACAGCCGCATTAGCTGAAGCAAATGCTTATAAAACAAGTATAACTATATGCTTACAGTCAAATGCTCAAGCCAATTGTGATCTAGGTGAAGGTGGTGTACCTGCTGAGTCTGGTGTTGTTACTGCTGGTGCTGACGGAACTGCCAGTTTTGTCATAACTCCAGGTGGAGCATTTGGTACAGGCACATTGACATTTACAACTAACGCTACTGGTAGTGACTGGAATGCTACATGTAGTAATGGTGGAGCTACGGATGGAGATAATAAGCTGTGCTCTCAAGATGCTGTAACGGACTATCCTGACTACAGCGCTTAAAATTACTCACAACTACTGCTCATTTTTTGGGCAGTAGTTCACTATAAGAAATGAGAATGAAATCTAACGAATTTTTGAGTCTAGGCAATATCTCTGTTTTTTTGTTAGGTAGTTTTTTTATTTTTTTATGGTCTGGATTAATAAGCAGTTTTTTTTTCGAATACCCATTTAATATAAAAAGACTATTTCTTTCGATACTTTTCGGTTTCTCTCTTATTTTTCTCATTTGGACCGTTCTTTGCAGAAAGGAATATCCAGATGTTTTTCACTCTAAACGTTCTCTTTCTTTAATTCTCTTGGCGCTTTTTTTTGGGAGTGTTTCCTCAGCCATCTCGGAGTTTCCTTATAAAAGTGTTCAAGAGGTTGGATTATATTCACTGCTACTTACTTCAAGTGTTTTTTTTAGTGCAGCTGATTTAGATGAAAATAAAATAGTTTTTCTTGTTGGTCTCTTTGGATTAGGGGTTTGCTTGTACACGTTTGGATATGCATTTAACTATATAGTACACCTTCAGTTTCCTCCAGAGAATTGGTCTTTAACATTATATGATTTTTCGAATCCAAGAATATTCAATCACGCTCAAAACTGGCTAATACCTCTCCTTGCTTTTCTCCCTCTTACTTATGACGGTAAATACAATTTACTGAAAAGGTTAAGCTGGCTACCCATAGTCTTTATGTACTTCTTTTTATTACTATCAGAGGGGCGGGGGGTAGCTTTATCGTTGCTAGTAGCAATCTTTACGACTTTGACTCTATTATTACAACAATCGAAGGAGCTAACTCTTATTCATGTTAAATCTTTCGCTGCAGGTTTTGCTATTTATATTATTCTTATCCAACTAGTTCCATTGATGTTAGGTAATACTGCCGGATTTGAATTTGATCGATTCATTCTCGAAAACTCAACCTCTTCAGGGCGAATCGAATTATGGAAAGTAACTCTTCAGTCCATCCAAGAGAATCCTATTTTCGGTATAGGTCCTCAGCACTTTATTACCTTGGTGGGGGCGGGGCCTGGTTCTCCACATAATATTATCCTTCAGTGGACCTCTGAGTGGGGTATTCCTAGTGCTATTTGCTTAATTATTCTCACTGTTTGGGGGGGCGTAAGTTATTTAAGGGGGTTACAGCACAGAGTCCACTCTGGGGTGCTTTCGTATAAGCAACAATTAATACAAATCTCAGCCTTTACTGCTTTATTAAGTGCTAGTATTCATGCACAGGTCAGTGGGGTGTTTATTACTCCAATGAGTCAAATGCTTATGGTTTTAGTAGTGGGGTATTGTCTGAATGTGCACTTTAAATATCGTGAAAATAAAAAAAGCGTCCCAAGTTGGATTGTAAGCATATTGTTTATTTTGTTGGTTTTTTTCTCATTAGCCTATTTTTCCATTCTTTATTGGGAGTATTTTGCTGGTAATTATTACACTGCATTGTTCGATCAGCCGAATGCTCCTAGATTCTGGAAAAATGGGGCTTTTCATAATTAATAAAAAGAACGGTAATCTGGGATATCCAGATTTATATGTGGGTTTCCATAAAAAAGGGACATCCATTAAAAAAGGGACATCCATGAGAATAAATAGGACACCCACACTTATATGTAGGTGTCCTTGACTCCATCCTAGGAGAATAAATAGGACACCCACACTTATATGTAGGGCCTTGACTCCATCCTTGAATCCCTTGTTGTTTGTTGACACCCATGTTGTTACTATCTAGTCGAACCTGAAAATAAATAGGACACCCACACTTTTATGTAGGTGTCCTTGACTCCATCCTAGA
>NZ_JAHHPN010000520.1:0-1522 GCF_024606325.1 Endozoicomonas sp. ONNA1 | reverse complement strand
CTCTGGTGGTCAACGCCAGCGTATCGCAATCGCCCGGGCGCTTGCGATACGCTGGCGTTGACCACCAGAGAACTCGTGGGGATATCGATAACGGTCTCAGGCTTCCAGACCGGGCTTGATTCCTTCAGGTTTCTGGTTCTGCCCGTTGCTATTGGCGTCATTGCTGGTACCGGAGCCGGGGCCCGTCTCTACCGTACACTGTTCCTGGAAGAAGCGGATCAGGACTACGCCCGCACAGCCAGGGCAAAAGGAGTGAGCGAAGTCACCGTACTTTTTAGACACATTCTGCCTAACGCCATGATCCCGATTCTGACCAATATCGTGATTGTCATTCCAATGCTGTTTATGGGCAGTCTGGTGATGGAATCCTTCTTTGGCATCCCGGGTCTGGGCAGTTACATGATTGACGCCCTGAAATCCCAGGACTTCGCCATTGTCAGAACAATGGTGTTCATTGGCTCAGTGCTCTACATCATAGGTCTGATTGCTACTGATATTTCATACACACTGGTCGATCCCCGTGTCAGGCTGAACTAGGAGAGCATCCATGAAACCGGTTATTTTATGGAGTGATGCGTTGCTGTTTATCCTTTTGGCAGCCATGATCACATTCATTGTCAGCATCATTCGCAACAACCAGAGTCGTGAACGCTGGAGTAGAGTTTTTCATTCCCGACTGGGTATGTCCTGCTTTCTGATTATTCTTACCTACATTGTCATTGGTGTCCTGGATTCATTGCATTTTCGCAAGGCGGTCGAACCTGTTGAAGGTCAGGAGCAAACTGAGGTTTATTACTCCAGCCATATAAACAGTGTTCTGGATCTGATGCTGGGGGAAATGGGAGAGGAAAAGGAAAAAACCTATTCAGCGCCTTTCTCACTGAAATCATACTCCAAGGAAAATATGCAAGATGAACAGGGTAATACTTACCGGGCTTATGCGAGCCTGAAACATGCAGGTAAGCATCTGGAATCCCCTGATGACAAACCTTTGGATATTGTCCTGCAATCGTTTCAGGCGCTTCTCATGGGTCTTTTGATCAGTGCCCTTCTGATTGCTCCCCACTCCTATTGGATGACAGGAAAAAACAGCATCTACCCATGGAAAACGGCCTATGTCACCCTGACCATTATTATTTGCTTGCTCAGCTGGATGATTCACATCAGCTCTCTTTATCACATCCTGGGCACAGATAAAGCAGGTAACGATGTTCTTTACCAATGCCTCAAAGGTATTCGCACCGCCATGTTGATTGGCACTCTGGCTACTTTGATCATGATGCCTATTGCGATTTCCCTTGGAATAGCCGCTGGCTACTTCAAAGGTTGGGTAGACGACATTATTCAGTATTTGTATACCACTCTCAGCTCTATTCCAGGCCTTCTGCTGATTGCAGCCTCTGCTCTGCTGTTCCAGATCTGGATTGACCTGAACCCTGATTACTTTGCCACCGGACTTGAAAAAGGTGATGCCAAATTCATCGGCCTATGCTTTATTCTCGGAGTTACCAGCTGGGCCACT
>NZ_JAHHPN010000519.1:0-1810 GCF_024606325.1 Endozoicomonas sp. ONNA1 | reverse complement strand
TGATGACGCAAACAGTGTTTGGCTATTGTTAATTGACTCTTTTCTGAGCATTCTTCCCAGAATTGATGAATATAACCCCGGTACTCTTTAAGGCAAACCAAACAAAGAAAAGCTTTGTAACGTCGCATTGCAACCAGGGGCAGGCCCTCTGTTTTCAGAGATGAGATTGAGTTGTTTTGTGCACTGTCTCTACTGGCCTCAGGAATCTCCTTCCAGCAATCTTCATGCTCATCCGTGCTGTTGGCATTGACTCCAAAGTCTATGTATTGATCATTAGATTCAGGGGACAGAACAAGATTAATAACATTTAGCATCAACGCCAAAACCGCTTCACGGGAATAATCATTATCTGCGACGCTACGGAGGTTAAATAATTCTTCAAATGGCTCACCTTGCAGCCCCTCATAATTTCCTTTTTTCAGAAAGATGGCTCTGAAATCAAAATAAACATCTTTGAGATCTTTGATTTTGCAATCATAGAATTCCCGATTATTCTCAACAAAATTTATTGCATTAGTAATATTCTGAAAGTCAATCTCAAACAGTCCATTAATAATTCCAATAAGTTGCTGTGGATAAAAACTCTTGATTTCATCAATATGTCGGGACAGAATTTCCCGACTTAAATCATCCAGCGGTGCTGAGCCGAAGCGTAGACAATAATTTTTCCCCATCACCTGCAGCCATTGTTCCAGATTGAACTCATTGTTCTCATTAACACACGATTCATATAGAATTCGGGAAAGCTGGCATGTACTTTCAAGTACCAGACCATTCTTACTACCCGGAATGAAAAAACGAGCATTGTCTAATACCGATGTTGAAAGCCGCTCACCTTCAAAAGAACATTTGATGAAAAGGCCATCTTCAACAATGGCACTGTTAAACAGTTCTGTATTGAGTTTACACTCCTCAAATGAAACGGATTGCAACACTGTCCCCTTCATTGAACAGCCGCTGAAATCAATCCCGGTTAACTTATGTGGCCATCCTTTCAGCTTAAAACCATCCAGGGAATCCAGCTTGCCCTCCAGCAGTTGTGGGTTTTGCTCAAACAACAACTGTATGCGCTCTACACCACAAATCTTGACGAGACTCTGGATGCCTTTGTGAAACGGGCTGTCTTTACAGGTTAACTCATGGTAAAGAACTGACCAGGATTGTGGAAAAAGCTGTTCCAGCGGGCGCCCGTCGGGCCAGTGGCTAAAACGTTTCCTTAGCATACGCAACAATCGCCCGTGGCTTTCGGGAGAACTCATCTCAAGCATGTTCAACTCATCAGACAAAGACACAGGATTGGAAAAACGGGTCTCTTGTGACTGACAATGCCGAACCACACTTTGATAGTCGTCGGCTGAATGCGTAATGGTTTTCTCATTACGGGCAAAGGCATCCAAACCAAGGAATCCCGACCTGATTTGGCTTTGATCTCTGTAAATTTGTGCATCCAAACGGCCGAGTGTTGCAGAATTCAAGCGCATACACATGACCCCACCACGACTTTGCCTGGATTTATCCGCCAGTTCCTCCTCCATAACTCGGGAAAATGCATATTCGGTGTCGCATTTCATCCTGCGTGTCGAAATATTCCGATTCGGTTCCATCCCGATTTGAGTACGTCGTTCAAAGGAGCTCAGGGCACTTTCATTTTCCAGAATATCGGTCACAATCTGTTCATTGTTCCGTCGCCGCGATGCAGAATAGTTTATATCGTGCCCGGGGCAGAACTTTCTGGCGGGGCTTGCCGAAATGCCATGGGGCAAACCCGAGCGGTAATGCACCAGACGTCCTGCGCGAATACGACAATGGA
>NZ_JAHHPN010000518.1:0-3986 GCF_024606325.1 Endozoicomonas sp. ONNA1 | reverse complement strand
TGCAAGCCCATTACCTCAAGCAGTCACCTTTCGTGCAACACACCCATTCACTGGCAAAGCATCTTAAAACCTCGCTTTAATGTATTTACCTTTGGAAGCATTAAATAGTCCCCCTGCCATTCAGTTCCAATGTGCGAATGATCATCTATGTCAGGCACATAACAGAGATAGTAAACCAACCAATAGCTGTAACTCTTCGGACGTGGTCGCCTCAGACGGGGTCGCCTCAGAATCAAAAGATGCCGGGACAGCCGATACAACCCGACCTGCCGGGCAAACCTCGTGCAACGTAATAGAGGTCGGTGAGGATGGCCTGCTGCGGCAATGTGGGAAGCTCTGCAGGAATGCCAGTGCTCTGTCGGATCACAAAAAAAGACATCGGAAACGCAAGCCTCTCGATGTGGAGCACAACGAGTGAAGTTATGTCTGGTGCCATCTTCTGCTTCAGCGAAAGGTCTCTGAGAGAAAAACATACTAATTTTCTTGATCTATCCTTCCTCTCTGTCAATCTGAACGCAAGGATAGAATTATTAAAGGCTCACTCTTTGGGACACTGCTGTTGCTAATATCGTTGTCTGTCGTCTGTCAGGCCGAAGCGTTGACAAGACATTTTATTGTCAAGCTTGAACAGGATGCAGGCTCTCCAAAACAGAACATTTTCATAAAGCCTCACCGGTGTATAGCACCGGGCGACTCGTCAGGCTTCACCGACACCTACGACTACGCAGGATCAACTTCGCTGCTTGATGAAAATCGGCACAGGTTTGGAGGTTATGGAGGAAAAACGATCATCATGGAGTCGCTTTCATGGCAATGGCTTGATGGCCCTCATCTTTTGGTAGCTTATAATCTGATCCTGACCACCAAAGATGCCCCTATAAGCGTCATCTCCTGTTCATGGTTACCTGTAGAAGTCGTTTTCGCTGTCGGCTGGCTTTTAAAAAGCTATTGGAACCTCTGTTCACCGCTGTTTAAACCGATTAAACAACAGGTGGCAACCTCCGTGCTGACAAAGGAGGGTTATATGTTTGCGATCACAACTGTGATGCCCGGCTCTGGAGATAACCCACCTCAATACACGCCATCAGAATCGTTCGGCCAGCAAGTCCCGTCAGCCATCATCCACCCTAAAGGCTACTTCACTCATCTCCTGCATCCTGACTCTGATGGTGGTAACGGAGACCCTCATCATTACTCGCACACTTTAGGTTTAAGTTGTTTCGTTCACCCTTGTCATGGCGTCTGTCAATTCCGGCCATCAGGAACATCAGCCGGACAAAGTTCAAACCCTCATTCGGTTAATAAACACTGCCATGGTTGCATACACTATTTTGATTCTGGATACGCTTCACGTTCAATGACTGTAGGGCTCACATCTACTACTGTCCCTGACGGGACACTCAATGAAGATGTGCAAATCCCCGGGAATTTATCTGCTAAAGCTGATGACCAGGTTATAATCGATGGGCTACTCAGTCTGGGAGGTCATAGTCTTCCAGAAAAAAATGGAATTTCCTGTACGATTGCCCATTCCTCACGACTAAAAGGTTTTTCATCTCTCGGTTGTCTCATCACCAGAGTGGCTAGCCAATGGCAACAAGCTCAGTCAGATCACACAAAAAAATACGACACTGAACAAAAAAGCTGTGACGTGACCGTGGTCGGGGAGGATGGCCAGAAGCGACCGTGCGGTAAATACTGTAAGAATTCTCAAGCCCTGTGGGATCACAAAAGCAGAGTCCATAGCGAACAAAAAACCTGTGACGAGACAGTGAACGAGACGAATGGCCAACAGCGTCCATGCGGTGCAGTTTGCAAGAGTGCTCGATCCCTGTCATGTCACAAAAGCAAATACCATAGAGGGCAACGAATCTGTGACGAATCAGTGATTGGGGAGGATGGCCAGCCTCGACCATGCGGGACGGTCTGCAAGAATGCTAATGCTTTGTCAGTTCACAAAAACAGAATCCACAGTGGGCATAAAACCTGCGGCGTGATCGTGGTCGGAGAGGATGGTCAGCAGTGGTCATGTGGGAAAGTCTGCAAGAATACTCGGGCCTTGGCAGATCACAAAAGCAGAGTCCACAGCGGTCAACAAACCTGTGACCTGACCATGGTCGGGGAGGATGGCCTGCCGCGGCCATGCGGGAAGGTCTCTAATAATGCTTACGCCCTGCTAAGTCACAAAAGAAGAGAGCACAGAGGGCAACAAACCTGTCACCTGATCGTGGTTGGGGAGGATAGCCAGCAGCAAGGATGCAATGCGGTTTGCAAGAGTGCAATATCTTTGTCGCATCATAAAAGACTAGAGCACACCGGGCAGCAAGTCTGTAATCTCACAGCAGTCGGGGTGGATGGCCAGTCGAGGCAATGCGGGAAGGTATACAAGAATGCTCGCAGCCTGAGTAATCACAAAAGAAAAAAACACAGCGGGCCAAAAACCTGTGGAGCAAAAGTGTTTGGCGAAGATGGCCAGCCACAGCCATGCGGAAAGGTCTGCATGAATGCTCAAAACCTGGCAGATCATAAATTCAGAGACCACACCGGCCATCAAACCTGTGACTTCACCGTAGTCGGGGAGCATGGCCAGCCGAAACCATGTGGGACAGTCTGCAGGAATGCTCGAGCCCTCTTTAATCACAAAAGAGTGCATCGAAAACGCAAGCCTGTTGATTTGGACCAGAACGATGACCTCAGTCCTTGATCTGACACCCGTCCTTTCAGGAGGTTTTCTTGATCTATCCTTTCTCTCTCAGAACCAGAACTCAAGGATAGAATTATTAAACACTCACTTTTTGGGGCACTGCTGTTACCACTGTTTTTGCCATTGTTGTTACTGTTGCTGTTTGTCGTCTGCCAGACCGAAGCATTGACAAGGCATCATATTGTCGAGCTTGAACAGGATGCAGGTTTTCCAGAACAGAACATTTCTAAAAAACTTCAACGGTATTCATTATCAGGCACCCCGTCAGACTTTACCGGAACCAATGGCTACGCAAGACCAAAGTCGCCTGATGAAAAACAACGCAGACCTGGAGGTTACGGAGCAAGAGCGGTGATTATTGAGACGATTTCGTGGCAATGGCTTTATGCCATTCATCTTTTGGTTGCTTACGAACTGATTATGACCACCAAAGATGCTCCTGCAAGCTCATGGCTATCTGTTGAAGTAGTTTTCGGTGTTGTCTGGCTCTTAAAAGGCTGTTGGAACCTCGATTCACCGCTCTATAAATCGACTGAACAACAGGAGGGAATCTTTGTGCTGATGGAGGGAGATCACCCGTTTGTGACTATTACCATGATGCATGGCTCTGTTGAAAACCCACCACAAAACTTGCCATCAGAATCATCCTGCCGGCAAGTCCTGGCAGCTAACAGCCATCCTGCTGGCTCTTTCACTCAACTCCTGTATTTTGACTCTGGCGATGGTACTGGAAGTCCACAAGAACATTTGCACAGTTTAGGTTTAAATTGTTTCGTTCACCCCTGTCATGGCGTTTGTCAATTCCGGCCAGCAGGAGCAACACCCGGACAAAGCTTACGCCCTCATTCGGCCAATGAAGACGACCTTGGTTACAGACACTATTTTGACCCCGGATACGCTACACATTCGATGAATGCAGGGCTGGCCTCTGGCACTGCCCCTGATGAGCGACTCAATGATGATCTGCAAATGTCTGAGAGTTCACCTGTCACCGATGATGACCAGATTATAATCGATGGGTTACTTAGTCTGGGTGCTCGTACTCTTCCAGAAGAAGGCGGGATTTCTTGTTCGGTTGTCTGTTTCACAGGCCCAATGGGTATATCAGCTTCGAGTTGTCTCACACCCGTAGCGACTACCCATTGCCAACAATCCCTGTCAGATCACAAAAAAAAATACGACACGGAGCAAAAAATCTGTGACCTGATTGTGTTCAGGGAAGATGGCCAGCAGCGGCCATGCGGGAAGCTCTTCAAGAATGCTAATAGCCTGTCGTCTCACA
>NZ_JAHHPN010000517.1:0-15935 GCF_024606325.1 Endozoicomonas sp. ONNA1 | reverse complement strand
AAGTATAAGAACTATTGTTTATATACTTCTAATAATTATAAAAAAATAAAATTTTTTATCTAAAAAAAAAAATATTTTTACTTACTAATACAAACGATACAATTAAAAAAATTATATAAATTTTTTAATGTATATTTATTTTTTTCAAAAATCCATTTTGGATAAAGGATGTCAGTGATTAACATCACTTCCATTTTTTAACCACTCACGGGTATTTTCAATACCCTCCGTTCGGGGCACTCACGAGTATCTACGATACTCTCCGTGTGGGCTAAATCCCCTCTATCCTATCCCATAACACGGTTATGAAATAGAATAGAATAGAGGGGATAGATTGATTAGTATGCTAAGCGAGGCCATTCTGGCCGAGCCTAAGTATCTCTTGTGTACACACAAAGGGCGGCGAACGACATTTGTCGTTTATTAACGGTTAAAAGTTATTGCTATAGCTGACATTATAGTCGCCTGCCTATGAAAGTTAAGTTTAATAAATAAGAATAACTGAAACCTATATTACTGTTGTGATCTTACATTCAATTAGTTAAGGAGAGAAGTATGAATGACTTAGCTGAAGAATTTTACTTGATGTCAGAAGCAGAATATCTTGCGTTTGAGGAAACTAACGAAGTGAGGCATGAGTACTGCAACGGTTATGTGGTAGTTATGTCAGGCGGTACTGCTAATCATGAAATCATCTGTTTAAACTGCGCGATGTTTCTCAGAACCCATGCGCCGGATGGTTGTCAGGCTTTTGCTAACAACATGAAAATGAGAATAAAAAATCAAGATCGTACCTGTTATCGTTATCCCGATGCATGGCTACGCTGTGTTGATAATAAACCCAGTACCGAGACTATTGATGATAGTCCACGTTTTATTATTGAAGTACTTAGCCCAGGTACACGAACTACCGACCTAACCAGCAAGGCTGAAGAATATTCTCTAGCGCTAAAACCCTGTCAGGGTGAGTATCTCGTTATCGATACACAAAGACCTAGAATAACGTTACTGGGTTGGGTTAATAATGTATTTAAAGAAAAGCGCATAGCATTGCTTGATGAAACTATTCAAACTACTACTTTTAAAACGCCCATCCCGGTATCTGAATTATATCGCGATATCGACTGGCAATAAGGAATTAAAATGACCACACGTTTAGATGACGTTGATATTATTCTTGCAGAAGAATTAATAGATACTAAAACAGAAACCAAACAGCAAGTAATGGCCCCAGTGCCTGTACCCCCTGCGCCCTATCCAGCTCACTATGGTAATATGCCTAATACGTTTAATCAACCCCAAAGTTATATGCCTATACCGCAGCCGGTTTATGTGCCAGTACCTATGGTAGTACCACAACCGGCACCTCGGGTTGAGATTCAACCTGTTGTGGTTGTTCATGAAACTATTAAGTATATTGAACGAGATGCTGCTAATCCGGCTGAGAAGTATATGTCTGAATTAGAGAATACAGTGCCTGAGATTATGGGACTACCTTTGTCTGAGATTCCAGAATATACTAAAGATGGCGCTGAAGGTATTTTAACGTATATAAAGTTATATTTAGAAACGCTAGCTGATGACTTAATAAAATATCGTTTAATGAGATTGTTAGAGTGTTTAAAGTTTGATAATAACATTACTTTACTTAATGTTCAGCTAATGCAGTTTGTTAATCAAGTATTGCAATCGCACGAAGCATTCTATTTGAAAGATGTTCGCGATCTGGTAAGAATGGCTTTAAACAAACTGCTTAATCGGCCTGATGAAACATTAAGCCCAAATGAAATAATACCCCCCAGGTTACCAGAGGAGATGTTGCCAGAAGAAATTGTCATTATCCTGAAGAACCTCGATGTTCTCAATCAGCAAGGAGCATTAGATTATCCCACCGTTAAAGATGCCCTGTTAGTAATAGCGGATATACTTCAAATTGGTGATACGCATATTGAAAGCTTTATGCACGAAGGACTATCGTTTATTCATGATAATCAAAACAGCCCTGTGACACCATTGGTTACACAACTATCACGTTGGTTGAATTTTTATATCAGCCAACTACCACCCTTTTAAGGAGTTAATATGGCTACACGTTTAGAAGATGTTAAGATAAAGCTCGCTGCGCCAATTTCTGAAGAGGACGAGGTAATCGAGGTCGCCCCTACAGAGGTCGAGAGACTGCCCAGAGACGATTTATCTACCCAAACACCCACCACTATGTCTTACCCGCAAAGTATGCCACAGCGGTCCCCAATGGCTCCCTCATTGCCTGTGGGCAATCCCCCTCGAGTTAATTTGTTCAACCCCTTTATGCAGGAGCACACCTGTTATGGGGTAATGACCCCGCAACCTATTTTCGTACCTGTACCTGTGTATCAGCCTGCTCCTGAACCTCAAGAGCCTAAAATGTTAGAACCTCTAATCATCCGTATTGTTAAAGAGGAATATAATCCATAGTACAATACTTTATTGATATTTGAAAGAGTGCATAGCACTCTTTTTTTTTTAACGGTTGTAAATATGAAACAAGAAGATATGGTTCTTCGAAAGGAATTGCGTGTTGTTTTATCTGAGGCGATAAGTGAGAATGAAGTGTTGCAGTTGCAGGAAGCAATTGGCTTGATGAAGGGTGTGGGTGAGGTAAAAATTACTTTAAGTAATAACGCCTTAAAGCATTCAAAAAGTCCTTGGTTTAATGAGTTATTACAGCAGCTTAAAGAATTGAAAAGTTTACTGGAGACTTAATGTCATTAACTTTATTTCCAGATCATTTACCCTACTGGCTATGGTCATTGCTTGCACTTTGGTTGTTTAGTATAGGTGCCACTATACACCCAACGAGTAAAGTAATAGCTTATGTCCTAATTATAGCGGCCTTTTTAACCTTAGGTCTAGATAAACAATGGAGTTCTCAGCTATTTCAAAAATTACCATTTAATGAGTTAACTCAGTCAATAACAGTGACATTTGAGCGGTTGGATGACACCGCAGATACTGATGAAATCAGTGAACCTAATGGGCGGGATTTTAATGATAATTAGACCCTCTGCAATTGACTACACCATTGACGTTCTAAAAGAATCTAAAGCGTTAATCTTGGTATTTGATATTGATAAGAGTACTGATATTAACACGCTAGTTTCTTATGTTAATGTACTTAAAGAATCCTTTATTGACAAATACAAAGCAGTGATCACTACAGAGTCGGTTTATGCGCTACCTTTGATGGATGATAATATCGATAACAACCTTGCCACTGTTATGGATATTTATTATTATACCAATGCAGAATATAAACACAATTATATATTGTATTGGTTACCACCGCAGCAGCTTGATAATATCCGCAATACCGGACTTAATTTGACCAGTTTGTTTGATGATGATGTTATTTTTCTCAAGCCACAAGGTCGTATAGTTCACGTTAAATTTGATCCAACCAAATGGCTTGAAAAAAATAAGGTTAGAGCCTCTATTGAGTCTGATTTATAATCGCCCACCCGTAAGTCTTCTCAGATGCCTCTGATGTGCGCCTGCATCTTGTTGGAAAGCGACCTTACTAAAGACATTGGTTAGGTATTCCTGATAAAGTTCTTCAGCATCGGAATAACTGTCAATAAAATCCCTAAAACGCCCCAATGTCATACCGGCATGTATCTGACCTGTATCGATTATAATGGCTCTTTGATTATAAAGATAACTCTTTACGGCGTGTTCGCACAGTTTGGAGAAAGAACGAAACGCTTTGGGTGCAAAATGTGTTAACTCGGCATCGTTGCTCAGCTGACACCTTAGCCAAAGTGATTGACTCCCCCACAGATCACCGTCGATTAAAATGGTATTGGTCTCAATCAATCTCACTCTACCTGTGCCTACCATCTCAAGTCCTTGGGCAGACTCTAATAATTGTCCAGCTGCCTGCGTTAAAGTACCAGCACTCATAGAACCATTATAGTTATGGCTATTGGTGTAGGGGTTACTGAAACTGACAGAGTGGATGCTGGTAATGTCCCTTCCCTGTAAGCGGCCAGTGGGTATCTCAATGATTAACTTATTATCTGGAGTCTGTACAAAGGGTAATCCCTCCAAGGCAATAGCTGCCTGAATCCCACCTTCTAAGTTACAATCCTTTAACACCCTTGGGCGAATAACCTTTTGTTTAATTTCATGGCCAAGATTAGTGGGTAGATAATTATCCCATGGATTGGTTGAGATAAAGGCAAAGTTTAATACTTCCATGGGTATAATAAACTGTAAATCGGTGATAGCATTTTCTATTACATTCATAGTGGTTTCCATTCTTTAAGTCCATACTATAAGATTTTAACTATATATTACTAATGTGATCTAATACACCTGGTGTGATTATTTCAAACTGAAAGGGTGAGTAAATTATTATATGCTCACTTTACTTTATAAACCTTAAATAAAAGTTTAATTTACTAGCTAATCGCTCTAACTAGGAGAACAAAATGTCCAATTCCGTTTTAGGGAAGATCGCACTTTATGGCTGTGGTGGCTGTGGTATCAATCTGGTTTCTGGATACAACAATACAATGGAAGCGGTTGGTTTTGCTACACTAAAGACCACCTACGTAGACTCCAGTCGCTCTAATATTAAACCTGAGTTAGAAGAAAAGGATTGCTATATCCTCAAAGGCGTTGATGGCTCGGGTAAAGTTCGTAGTGAAAACTACGAAGCTATTAGAGAAAACGTTAAGGAGTTGCTCCTTACCCATACTCCAGAGGTGATGAACATCGTTGTGTTCTCAGCCTCAGGTGGTACTGGATCTGTTTTTGGTCCACTGATTATGCGTGAGCTGCTTGATCGTGGTCTGGGTGCTGTTGCTATTGTTATTGGTAGCACAGAGTGCAAACGTTCAGCTGAAAACTCACTGAATCTGATCAAATCTTTGGAATCTATTTCCCAGAACATCACCAGCCCATTAGTGGTGTCAATGAATATCAATTCCAAAGAGCGTAGCCGCTCAATGGTTGATAAGGATGTGGTCAGTAATATTGACCGTTTAATGGCGCTGGCTTCGGGTCAAAACGGTGAGATGGATTCTAAAGATATCCTTAATTGGCTGGCTTTCCATCAGGTAACCACAGTTGATCCACAGCTTGCTTTGCTGGAGATCACCGATAATGAGGACGACGCCAGAGCCGTTCGTAACCCCATTGCTGTGGCCAATCTCTTGAAGGATACTGATGTGCCTGATCCTGAGCTGTATCCTGAATACGCCTTTACTGCCTATTATCCGGCAACCCCCGATGGTTGGGATCAAAACCTGAACTTCATTATCAGCACTGATGGTTGTGATGAGTTGGCTGAGAAGTTCATTCAGGAAGTAAATCGGTATGAAGAGATTGCCAAGTCTCGATCCAGTAAAGTGACCAATGCCCTTAAAGGGAATGAGAAGGTTGAGGATGAGGGGATGATTCTTTAACTATGCTAAATTGCGATTGGTTTATAGGGTTTATAAAACAGACCATTGCACCAGTTAGATAACCATAAGTACTGCATATATCGGGTATATGTATGGACTTAATAGGCTTTTGGGAAAGGTCTATAGCGGTTGAGTGGTACTATGAATAAGGGTGGGGTTAATGCCCCACCCTTTATGATGCTTATTTTTAAGGAATGTTTATTATGTTAGATTTCACACAGTTTGAACTAGATAGAATTAATGAATTATTAGATTCTGGGAATAAACCTAAGGTGTGTGAGGCGTTATCGCAACTAGGTAGCCGTTTTGTGATGGACCCAGATTCAGAAGTTATTGTGGATGAACTACTTTTAGTTGAGTATGAAGTACGTGATAGCTGGAGAGATGACAGTGTCCCCAACGCTTACGATAAAATTGAAGTGGTTGCCGTTCACATTCTGGATATTTCCCAGGGTGTATTGCTTTATAACGGGATTATTTATCCCACTGAAGGGACTGCCTACTGTCTCAATAATTCACTTAGATTTGGCGATAATGTAGACAATATCATTAAAGACATTAGTCCTAGCAAGGGGCTATACCAGTATCTGTGGGAAAAGCACTTTAAAGTCATTATGGAAAACGCTATATGTGAAAATTACAGTATCTATTTAGACAAAATACGTCAGACAATAGCTGAAAATAGGTTATGAGCATACATCGTATGAAACATTAAAATTAAACTAAGCCTAAAAGCTTGGGTTATTTATAATCCTCTAAGGAGGATTTTTTTTTTGCTAAGGGGGAGATATGACAACCGTAGCTTATGATGGACGTTACCTAGCTACTGACTCGCAGGCCACGGGTAGCGATGGTGAGATTGCACCGGGTGAATACACTAAGATAGCTTTAGTGGAAGGTACTTTTAAAGGTGAACCGCTAGTGGCTATCGCTTATGCGGGTAATCCCTTTCCCAGAGAAGAATACTTAGATTGGGTTGCAGCCGGTGCAAAACGAGAGGAGTATAGTGAGGATTGGGATGGTCTGATGGGAATGATTGTAACTAATGCTAATGCTTATTACATAGATTACAAAGGCTTTTCTATGCGATCCAACTCTATAGCCGCTATGGGAAGTGGTCAGACCTATGCCCTGTCAGCCATGTATTTGGGTAGGGGAGCAGCTCAGGCAGTACATCATGCTATTCAAAGGGATGCTTACTCGGGTGGTTCTATTAAAATGCTTGATTGTCAATCGGAGCAACCCAGTATACAAATAGTTTCTCAAGAAGAATCAGGTAAATGGTAAGTTGATAAAATTTTATTTAGAGCCTCTTTCTATAATAGGAAAGAGGCTCTAAAGGATTTTTTCATGAAAATCTTAAAAATATATCATAAGTGGGAAGTCAGATAAAAGAGCTAGCATATGGTTTTAATTCATAACTTCTTACCAGTAATACAGGTTATTGAACCCGTCGTTGAACAATATTGCTATTTTCCGTATTATAGTAACGATGCAGCAACAGATTATCTGGGTAATACTAAACATGATATCGTAAGGTTTGTCATTAAGGATAAACTCTTTCGTGTGTTAGGTCTGTACTCCAATGACTATAGCAATAAATTACCTGTATACTACCAGTACCTGAACAGCTATCTTGATGAAGATTTTATTGATAGCTATATTTTTAATAACACTGCAAGAGGTGTTTATAAAACACGCACCTATGATCACATTGAAATTAAATTAGGTCAATTATACGTGTGGGTCTTTTGATGGAAAATAAAAAGGTGATAATTCCCGTTCGGGAATTAGCGTATTGGATTAGTAATATTACAACTAGTTACTTACAAGAATGTAACCCAAATGAACAATTACCACCCCATTCTTTTTGGAAAGAGTTAACTATAAAGCAAATAGAAGATTCTCTCTCGCGCAGAATGCGCTGGTCTATACCTACAGATAATGTTTTATTTTATCTAAGGTCGTACAATCTGTTTACTGCCGAGCAAGAGCAACATTTTATTTGCGAGCAACTTGATTGTTTGGCAGTTCGGATTGATGAGTTTTTAGACTACAGTGTTGAGTATAATACTTGGATGGTTTGGGCGTTGGAGCCAGTTATCAATCATCCAAATTCAGATTTTGCTATAAAGCCTGTAGCAGATTTTAGAATCCTTGACTGGGATCGTAGAATGTGTAGCGGGACCTGGAAGTCAGAGCAGCGAGTATCTGCCAATGCATTTACACATTTAACTAAAGGGATGTATGAGGCCAACGTTGCCAGTTTAAAATTTGAGTTTTAGCTATGCAAAAAAGTATCGGCTGGCTTGTAAATTTCTCACCACTGCGCCGCATTTTGGTGCAACATATGTGCTATGCTACGGTCAGTGTTGTTGAGCATATGGATTTTTTACCCATTATCGAGTGTGAGGTTTGGAAAGTATTTGAAGGTACCGATTATTCAAAGCTCAATAGAGATTATACGAGAGAGTGGTTGTCGATAAATAATATCTCCAGTGATACCCAGCAGGAGATACTACATCAATTAAATCTGCTATGTGATAGTATTCTTAAACCTATAATTCGTTTTGATGCTAGCCATCATTACGATATCCTAACCTATGCCGCCGATCAATACCTTATCATCGATCGTGGTGAATGGATGATTGCTGAATATGAACGTCAAATCAATGGCTTGTACTAAGCAAGTTTATAATCCCACACATAAAAACCCCAGTGCTATTATTCTAATTGATTTTGCCGGGACTTTAGCCACAATGGAGACTTGGCGTAGAGAGTTTTTAAACACCTATGGCATTGAAATCAGCGATGCGGTGGCTGACGTTATTGGTGTGTGGTTTTTTAACGGTTGCCTTGACCCCGAGGGTATGAGGTATTTGTTAAATGAAATGTTAACTAACGAATATGATCTCTCTGACATGCGTTCAAGTTCTGAGTTAAGTATGATGTTAGACATATACACTAATATCTACCAACAAATTAAGGGACCTCTCTATCAGCACGTACAATTATTTTTCAATTATAAAAGCATAGATTTTGTTTATAGATCGCACACACTCATGGATGTTTATTTGTTTGATGCGGATTGATATATGAAAACTCCTAAAGAGATAATCATCGGAGCAGTAGCTCCGATGATTATTATGTCTGAGCATAAAACTGGAATAGATATACTTAAAACCATAGGATTATCTGAGAAAAAATTTGCCGCTATTTCGGCAATAGCTTGGTTTTATAATCGTTATCAGGGTTTTGAACCAGAAACCACTTTAGAGTATCTACTTGATACCACTGACCTGTTTTCTTATTTTAACGACACATGTATTCCTATAAGCGATTATGAGTCGCTTGTAGGATTATGTTATTATCTTTTTAATCATTGGGATGATGAGTTAACTAGACACGAAAATTACTTCAGAGAATACAATGACCTTAAAGTTAAAAGGTGGTTAGTTAACGGCTTTGTATTAACAGGTACTAAAGAGTAAAGGTACATTTATGTTAATTATTTTAGAAACCCGCCAGATAGTGCAGGAATTTAGTAATAACATTTGTTGTTTAAGTAATGTTTTCTTTACCAATCTGGAAACATTTATACGTGAAGTTATTGACGTTCAGTCACAAGTAAACAATAATTACGATGTTTTAGAGCAAACTATGTTGCGGTTTTATCCACAGGTACGTCTATCAACGCTGGATGTTCGCCTAGCTAACTCTGCCGTACAGTGTTTTTTAGATAACATCGATAGTGTCATTGTTTATAAGAACCTACCTACTGAGTCTTTTCGAGTATTAAAGCTAGTAGGACACGACCTTTTAATTGAGTATAAAGAAAGTATCCATTATGAAAACTAGATTAACAATGATTCTGGATGACAAGCCAGTACAAACCATACTTTCATTAGCACCTAAGATGTCATTGGAAACCTATAACAACGATGCTATTTTGGCCTTTATTACGGATGTGTGGATAAAATCAACCTACCCAAGACTACCCTTGACATGGATGATTTCACCGTCTCAAGCGCTTGGCGACCACCTATTCAATCTGGGTAGGGTAGGATATAATATTGGTTCGGAAGATATTTTGTGGCTTGAGAAGGTGTATAACTATCTTAACGTTACTTTATTGCCTACATTAATTGCTATTGTGCATCGAAAACAGTTAAAAGAATATGCTTTTTATCGGTGGGATAAAGTAAGAATGCAGTTAATCTTTACCGGCGTACCCCTATTATGTCAAAAGTAGTCGTTTTACGTTTTAACTTTAAAAGCTTTGAAGAACCTTTTCAGACTTTTATTAATAACAATTATGATGTAGCAATTACCTTTGATCTGTTAATGGAGATTGGGTTAGAGTGCAGTCTGTATACAACACCTAATTATCAATACGATTTCATTTATGAGCGAGTCTCCTTTTTTTACACCAATGAGCTAGGTGTTTGTACCATAGATCCTTATCTGTTGGATGATATAATACAGTTAATTTTAGAAATTAACTGTATATTTGATAGGCAATATGCTAGTTTAATCAAGCGCTTTAAAGATAAAGATTACTATACCCTTGATGTAAGTTATCAGGTGGGTAGCTCAATAGATATTGTTATAGAAGAGGCTTAAATAGATGCTATGGAGTATCAGGTACGTTTATCCATTGTTCCAATATTAGCCCAATGGGATGCTTTTATAAGTAAACATAACTGGTTGTATCTGACACGTGCTGAGGTAGGTAATATTGTATTTAATATATTACTGGGTGGTCAAGATTCTTTGGAGTATATAACCAGTTATGTTAGTTGCTATAGTTTACCGGAATTGGCGGATACTAACTCGGTTGGAAACATTTATTTAATCTTTTATAATGATGTGATTGAACTTATTGATCTAACTGCTAGACACACAGGAGTATCGAAATTTACTGAAACGACTAATATTGTTACTGAAATAAATGAGTTGACCCCAGGACAATTTGTTATTTATCTTTTAGAATTAACTAATAGATTCGGAACCTATGCCAATGATAATTATACTTGAGTGTCCGAGTTGTCGAGAACTAGCCATTAGCGTTTTTCAGGACACTACACCTGATGAACCCATTGATCCATTACAAGAAGATAAAGCACTGTTATCAGTATCGAGGTTGTTATGGTGGTTTTTAGACCCAGATGTTTTCCACGATACTGGTGGCTTATTTGAAGATCTAATAGAGCGCCTAAATTTACTTCAACCACTTTTGAATGTTTATAAAAATATTTTGCTTCGAATAAAACAGTTTAATTTGACGCACAAATCACCAAAAGCGGTTAATGTTATTTCATTAAGGGGTGATATAGAGATTTTGGTTTAATACTGATAAGCCTTATTTTATAGATTATATAACTAAGTGAGACACTTCATGGAGATTTTTACTGGTATAAGCTTGGGTGATACTGTAAGTTTTACTCTTTATCCGGCTGGGATTATTGGTACTGTGTACGACCATTGTCGGATTAATGCCTTACTCGATGCGCAAACCGCCCGCCAATTTATCGATATTGATGCCCTACATGCTAATGTTTATCCGACATTGCCAGAGGGCACTATTAATGATCCCAGTGGTTATCTTTATCTTAAAGTCAAATTGCCTTCTGGCATTGACAGTGTGGTAGGCATGAACTGGATTGATCAGGGAACCTTGATTCGCCACGAAAGTATGACAGCTACTTTTACCGTTGATAATGTTGATACTACTGATATCGAAAAAATTAAACTGGCATTATCCGCCAATGGTTTTGTTGGAGTAAACTACACCATTAAGTAATGGTCTTATTATATGTAGATAGATTGAATCTTACTTCTCCTGGTGGATCGTCACTACAGCGTTAAAACGGAAGGGGTAGCCCCCTTCCGTTTTTTTTTTGTTTTTTATTATTTTTATCCACTTGCTATAAACGGAACAAAATGCGGCTAGAATTATGTATAATAATCCATTTGTCTTAAAGCCAGAAGAATATCAGCGTGATCTTAATATCTATCGTGCAGTTTGTTTTGATATTGCGCTCTATCTTTCTAAGAAGACTACAAAAAGCTACCAAGAGTGTCTGGTCTGGGTTAAGAATAAATTTAACATTAAAGAGAGTACCTTTATTAATGATCCAAGGATTATGGTCATAGATCGCAACTCGGTAGGCGATAGAGTGCAATCTGAAACAACCTTGTTGGAATATCTGGGTAGTGCTCAGGAAACAGGTAATACCTTATCGCCCTCTATGGTAACTTATTCTAATCCCGATAAAAAGCGCTCAAAAGTATCTCTTTATGTTTCCAATAAAGTGAAGGAGCGTGGTAAAATTAAAAAGGAAGGTCAAGAAGCTGAGATGGAAGGCGATAAATTTCTCGCCAGTATTAAACAGAATTTACAGACTTCTATCAAGATTTTGGTTAACTCCGTATCTGGCGGACATGCCTCTGAATCAACTGCCTTATTTTTAAAGTCAGCGCATCCATCCTTGACCAGTACCTGTCGCTGTGCTACCTCCTATGGTAATGCTAATACAGAGAGGTTTCTCTCAGGTAACAGGCACTATTGGCGATACGATATAGCACTTAACAATATTGTTTCTATTGTTCGTAAATCGGATTTAAAAGCTATTGAGGAAGTTATTAAGCGATATAATTTACACTATCCAACGGTTACCGAGGTGATGTCGATTATACAGCGCTCAACTGACCTTTATTGGCATAACGAGCAGTTGTTATCACAAATAGAAAAGTTGGTCGTCAATTTAGAACCTGTTGAACGTGCTGCGTATTTATATACTCAGGACTTTTATAGCTTGGATAAATTTAACCCTGAACTCACGAAATCGTTTATTAATACCTTGGCGACTAAAGCCAGTGAGCCCCACCCTGATCCGGAACAGGTGTTAGCTGATTTGGATGCAGATATCCTTGCTTTTGCCAGTTTTATATGCGCTAAAGAATTAGCTGGACGGACATTGAAAAGGGTTAAAGTTGATGATCCCCATGCTTATGCCGTGTTCGCTAATACAGTGTTTGGCATTAGAGCAACATTAACTGAGTATAAAAATCTTATCCGTGCTTTTTGGGTGACCAATAACCCACCGCCGACGGTCGCTAATTTTACCAATAGCGTTCGACGTAATGTGGTCGTTTCCGATACCGACTCAACCATCTTTACAGTACAAAATTGGGTTGAGCGATTTACCGGCAGGATGAAAATGGATGATCGCACACAGGCTATCGCGGCAACTATGGTATTTATTACCAGTCAGACTACTATCCATCTGCTGGCCACCTATTCAGCTAATATGGGTGTTAGACCCTCCCAAATACATCAGCTGTCAATGAAGAATGAGTATATGTTTCCCATTTTTATGCAAACTACAAAGGGTAAACATTATACGGCTTATATGTCAGCTAAAGAAGGTAATGTATTTCCTCAACTAAAAAAGGAAATTAAGGGGGTATCTTTGCGTAACTCAAAGGCCCCACCGCAAATTACTGCTGCCTTACATCAATTTATTTTTGATGCTATGGATACATTACTCAAAGGCGATAAGCTGGATCTTTTGAAATTGCTTAATAGAGTCGCTGATATTGAGCGTGAAGTGAAGAAGGGACTTGCCGAGGGTAAGAGTGAGCATTTATTAACGGCCAGTATAAAACCGCTAACGGCTTATAATAATCCTAATAAAAATGCTACCCCATACTTTTATCATGAGTTATGGGAGACAGTATTTGCCGATCGTTATGGAAATGCACCAGAGCCACCTTATGTTGCAGTAAAGGTGTCTATGGATTTGAAAAATAAAGCAATGATTTCAGAATGGTTAGCTGAGATGCCCGATGAACAGATGGCGTTAAAGATGGAACAGTTTCTTAAGTCAAAAGACCGTAGATACCTTAAGATGCTTTGTATCCCATGCGACGTTATTCGCTCAGATGGCTTGCCAGTTGAGATTATTGGTCAAGCTAATGTTAGAGAGATTATATACAGCACTATGGAAGGTTTTTATCTGGTTTTAGAGAGTTTGGGTTTTTATTGCATCAATAAGCGAAGGACAAGATTGATATCAGACGTATACTAAAGGTAGGGTGCAACGCACCCTACCTTTAGCTTATCATTGACTCAATATCATTCATTACAAAGTTAACCAGTTGTGTTAATTCTTTATCATTGACATGGTTTAGTGCTCGGTCATTCTTTAACTCATTGAATGTTTTGCGCAGCTGATGTCGATAAATGCGATCCGTGTTATTACCAGTGATGTAGGCAATTCGCGTGATGAATCTAATTATTGGAAGTCTTGAGAAAACTATTAGCCATACCACCTGTCTTAACATAGGCACTTTAGGCAGAGTCAAGTAGTCGGCTAACATAACACCTTTAGATAGTGGTATAGTTTCAACTATTTCACTCCACTGCCCGTCCGTATCGTATAAATCCTCAAGTATATTATCAAATGAATTATCAATCTTGGCGCTGTAGTTAATCAAACTGGGTTGGGTGTGAATAGGATCGCTGTCTACTTTTAACCCCAGATTTTTTCTGGCAATGCGATTAAACAAAGCGATGTCCAGATAATTTTTTAAACAACTAGTGAGGGGATAGTGATATAAAAAACTATATATTGTATGTAACTTAACATCATCAGGTATCTTACGCAGATACCATTGTTGATATTGTGCCGCGAGCATAGGGATGTCAAGTTCAATGCTGGCCCACAAACTAACTCTTTCAATAACTTCATCATCTGCTAGTAAGTCAGGCGTTAGTTCTGTAAATGGATGATAAACTATTCGAATGGGTTGTCGTTTTTGCCAATCATTTAGTTTACCGTTGGTAAAATCACCAGGAGTAAGTTGGCTTTCAGTAGCTAATATAAGTTCTTTACAACGTCCATGAAAAATGCCTTGTTCATGGACTTTACCATAATCGGTGGGTGAGGTTATCTCCACCATATTTGCTAATTCAAGATAATGCTCGGATGTGTAATAAAAAATCTCTTGAGCTGTCTTTTCAGGACCTATGGGCAGGCTTTGTAGAATCTTAACTAACAGGTAAGAAGAAGGTACTACCTTGGCACTACCCATTACCCATTCCACAAATTTAAGTCTATTATTTTCTAGACCATCAAGTAAGTAATTGTGTTTAGGATACAGCCTTTTACCCCTAGTGAATACTGGGGTTTGTGAAAACATTGGTAACATGTTGCCCTCCAAAGGCTGTAAAAAAATAAATAGGTGTTATCTAATATGTGGAGAATGCGGTCCTGAGAAAATAGTTCCAAAAGTGGATTATCCAGTTCTGGAGAGTCATTTCTAACGGATTTAAGACACATATCATTAGCGTGCTAAGCTTGGTATAACCTTTAAATAGATACAAAGTTTGGCCTTAATGCATTGAGATGTAGTATTCATTTGGTTTAGCTAACCGTAACACTCTAATCAGGAGAAGAGATCTATGGCCATAGATAAGAAGCATGATGGTCCAAAGGAGCGTATGTCGCAATCAGCAAATAATGATCAGGGTAGCCAGACTGGCTATTCTGGTCATAATGAACGCCGCCATTTTGATGGTCCGGGACTTACCAACTTGGGGGCTATCATTAGTCCACTTATGCCCAGCCAGTGTGGTGGGGACAAACTGATTAAATGGCAGGAAGCACTGAGCTCCTGTTTAAGTAAAACTGTGCCTGAAATCAGCGATAAGTTAGGAAAAGTTTGGCATATCGTTCCGATGGATCGGCAGCAATTTCGTATACCTATTGATGCTATTCTTCTGGTATACTTTAACCAGAAGGAGAACGAGGCAGTAGTGCACTCGTTACTACTCGATGGTAGCGTTGACCATCTGAGTAAACATCAGGTGTTTGGTTTTGGTAAACCCCTGGAGTACACCAGTGTAACGGGTGATTATTATAATGAAGACTTTCAGACTTCAATAAACACCTGCCTTGATGATCGTTTCCCTAATGTTGGGGTTAGAACTACCTTTTATACTGTAGTGCCTAATCGCATAGCGCCTGAGGATGAAGCGAAGGTATATCGCATAGCTGCCAATGCCATTGCGGCTCTGGGCGATAAGATCCATACTCTCTCAGGTATGGCTCGTTTGAGTGCTGAAAACCTGAAGAAAGACGGCCACATGGTAGCTCAGCTGCGTTATACTTATAACCAAGCTGTTAGTCTGACAGATGAGCCACTGCGTAACGATATTAATATCGTTACTCGTGTGCAACAGCGTCGTCAGAACCAGTGGATGGGTAATTACAATAATTACGGGATGGACGACCGTCAAGCATCACAAGATCTGTTCCGCCTTGGCGGGTTTATGGACCTGATTTATCGCCAGGTACCCAGTCAGAATCCGTACGGCAATGGTCAGCCCACGGTTCGTTACATGCCCAGATTTGTATGCACCAACTCAGAGTCATTGATAGGTGCTAACTCTCTGGAACTGTTGCTGTTGAATCTTAG